>NZ_JAOQJI010000021.1:0-65636 GCF_025567125.1 Phocaeicola fibrisolvens
AAATTTTCAGCATATCATTGACTGACAAAACCCACTTACGTGACCTGTTCGACAAGACTAATTTCAATGATGTCAAAGATCTAAATGATCCCCTGATTCCGGGCTATTTGATTAATTGTTTAACTCGTCCCATTTTAACGGGACACTAATGAAGGTTAATATATAACTAAAATCTTTTTCCTATTAAAACCAAAACCATTGATATCATTGTTATATTTTATACATACACATCGTGTTTAAATGGACAAAACCAGGAGCCCAGCACTCCTTCTTTTCTTTTCATCTTTTTTTATAACTTAGCTGCATGAATCAGTAAATCACAATGCAAATATCAAACATTTGTTTTACATAACCAAATATTTAATTGATTTTTTCGCTATTTTTATGGATATCATTGAAAGATTGCAAAAAATAATTGAACATGAAAACCTAAGTGTTTCTGCCTTTGCAAGGAAAATTGGCGTTGTAGACCAAACAATTAGAGGTATAGTCGTCCAAAAAAGGAATAAGCCCAGCTTTGATATGCTTGTAAAAATTCTTCAAACATTTGATTGGCTCAGTGCCGAGTGGCTTATAATGGGCAAAGGAAGCATGGAAAAGACAAAACCAACAGAGAAAACAGACGATTCACAACAATTAATCGAGTTTATGAAATATTTACGGGAAAAAGACGAAAAGATAGAACTTCTCATAAAAGAGATGACAGAGTTAAAAGCAAAATACGATATTGTTTCCAAAAAGTTAGAAAAATAAAGACTCTACAAATCGCCTAACCGAGCAAGAAATCTTATCTTTGCAAAAAAGTCACCATAAAAAATATGATTCACGAATACCAACTCCGCATTCTGCCCGAACAGGCAGCCTGTGAACAGTCACTCAAACAATACATCAGTCGGGAAAAAGGGCTGGACATCCGCACTATCAACGCTATCCGTACCCTGAAACGCAGCATCGATGCCCGCCAACGTACCATTTACATCAATCTGACCGTCCGTGTTTTCGTCAATGAAACGCCTTCGGAAGAAGAGTTTGAACGCACGAATTATCCCAATATAGAAGGCCGCCCCGCGGTAATTGTCGTAGGAGCCGGCCCGGGAGGTCTGTTTGCCGCCCTGAAACTGATAGAACTGGGATTACGCCCCATCGTGATAGAACGCGGAAAGAATGTACGTGAGCGAAAAGAAGACCTGGCCCGTATCAGCCGGGAACACAAAGTAGATGCCGAGTCTAACTACAGTTTCGGCGAAGGAGGAGCTGGCGCTTACTCCGACGGGAAACTCTACACCCGCAGCAAGAAGCGGGGCAGCGTAGAAAAAATCTTGAATGTGTTCTGTCAGCACGGAGCCAGTCCGACCATCTTGTCGGATGCACACCCGCACATCGGAACCGACAAACTGCCAAGGGTCATCGAGAATATGCGAAACACCATCCTGGCCTGCGGCGGAGAAGTACACTTCCAGACCCGAATGGAGGCCCTCCTGATTGAAGGACAGAAAGTGAAAGGCATTGAAACTCACGACGGAAAGACTTTCTTAGGACCGGTAATCTTAGCTACGGGACATTCTGCCAGGGACGTGTACCGCTGGCTGTATGCCCACGGTGTACAACTGGAGACCAAAGGAATCGCCATTGGCGTACGGTTGGAACATCCGTCCATGCTGATTGACCAGATACAATATCATAATAAAAACGGGCGTGGGAAATACCTTCCCGCCGCCGAATACAGTTTCGTGCAACAGGTAGACGGACGAGGAGTCTACAGTTTCTGCATGTGTCCGGGAGGATTTGTGGTTCCGGCAGCCAGTGGCCCTCACCAGCTGGTGGTAAACGGCATGAGCCCGAGCAACCGCGGTACAAAGTGGAGCAACTCGGGCATGGTGGTCGAGACGCGACCGGAAGACTTGCTGCTTCCGGAAATGCAACTCCAGGCAGATCCTATCTCCGGTTCCCAGGAAGCCCTCACAGAAGAACTGATACTCCGCGACGGAAAGCTGCCCGATGGCACTGTCCATACACTGGCCATGATGCGTTTCCAGGAAAAACTGGAGCAAATCTGCTGGCAACAGGGAAACATGCGACAGACAGCTCCTTCCCAACGTATGGTAGACTTTACCCGGAAAAAGCTGAGTTACGACCTGCCGGCCACCTCGTACAGCCCGGGACTGGTATCCTCCCCCCTGCATTTCTGGATGCCGCCGTTCCTGAGCGAACGCCTCAGCAAGGGGTTCCAACTTTTTGGGAAAAGCTCCCGCGGCTTTCTAACCAACGAAGCCGTCATGATTGCGGTAGAAACCCGCACTTCCTCTCCTGTACGCATCGTACGTGACAAGGATACCCTGCAACACCTCACCGTGGAAGGCCTGTTCCCTTGCGGAGAGGGAGCCGGTTATGCCGGAGGAATCGTTTCGGCCGGAATCGATGGCGAACGCTGCGCCGAGGCTGTAGCCCATTACCTGAACCATTAATCCCTACGCCTTATGCACCAGCCTGAAATAGCCATTATCGAGCCCAATACCCTGACAGCCCTCGGATTGCGTACCATCTTGGAAGAACTGATTCCGGAAGCTGTCATCCGTACATTTTCCTCTTTCGAACGACTGATTGACGACACCCCCGACATGTATGCGCATTATTTCGTTTCAGCTCATGTCTATTTCGAGCATACCTCGTTCTTTCTGGAACGGAAGCCCAAATGCATTGTCTTGTCTGCCGGAGAACCTTCCTTGCTGACAGGCATCCCGAGCCTGAATATCCTTCTTCCACAGGAACAGCTGGTGAAAACCATCATGCAGACCCGGAAAAGAGGACACGAACTGACCCATCATCCCGTACCCGCCGCACCGACGGATACGGAACATGAACTGACTCCACGGGAAATAGAGGTGCTCCGGCTGGTGACCAAAGGACTCATCAACAAGGAAATTGCCGAGAAACTGCACATCAGCCTGACCACGGTGATTTCACACCGGAAAAACATTACTGAAAAATTAGGCATCAAGTCCGTATCCGGCCTGGCCATCTATGCGGTCATGCACGGATACGTGGAAGCCGACCGGGTGTGATTCAGCGGAACAGCTCGGGGAGCAGATGGTTCAGGTATTTCCGCCAGTTGCGCCATTCATGGCCGCCGTCGGTTTCCATATACTCATACTTGTATCCGTGCTTGTCAAGCAGCTGACGATATTTCACATTGTCCTGATACAGGAAATCCCCGTTGCCGATGGCAATGAAATACAGCTTGGGAGCCTCTGCAAACTGGGCAGCCAGCTTTTCTTCCAAGTTCTCATAAATATACGCATTCTCACTTTTTGACTGACGGTTGATGGCGGCAGAAAACAGTCCCACGTAGCCGAACTTATCCGGATAATTGGCCGAGATATACAAAGAATGGAATCCTCCCATCGACAGCCCGGCAATGGCCCGGTGTGCCTTGTCATTCACCGTGCGGTAATGCGTCTCCACATAGTTCATAATATCCGGAAAGGCCTTTTCGAAAGAACCTTCCATGGTTTTCGGGTTTATGAACGAAGGCTTGTACATACTGTTCGGGTATTCTCCGGGCACAGCCTCCTGCCCTCCGTTACCGTTGGGCATCACCACAATCATCGGTTTTGCTTTTCCCTGTGCAATCAGGTTGTCCAGAATCTGCACGGCACGTCCCAACTCACTCCAGGCGTTCTCATCGCCACCGGCTCCGTGCAACAGGTAGAGCACCGGATAACTTTCCTGACTGTCTTCATACCCGGCCGGAGTATAGACCGTCATCCGGCGGCGTTCCATCCCCAGTGTGGGACTCGGATACCACACCTTTGAGACGGTACCATGAGGTACTTCCCGTACCAGATAATTCTGCGACAGCTCCCCGTCGACCAGGAAATAGTTGGTATAGGTGGCAATGTCGCGCAACATATACACATTGTTGGGATCGAGCATACGCATGCCGTCTACATAGAAACAATAGGTGTGCAATTCCGGCGCAGGCACCGAGGTGGTATAAGTCCACACTCCGTTTTCTTCTTTCTGCATTGGAATCTTTCCAGCCACTTCCACTTCTCCCAGTGGAGTCTGTTGCCGGGTCTTCTCAAAAAAATCGGCCTCCACAGACACGTGCTTCGCTTCCGGAGCCCACAGACGGAAAGTGACGGTCTGGTTCTTTACTTCGGGCGAAACCAGATTGCCCGTATTCACAGCCACAGTTTCCTGCGCCCAGACGCCAAGTGCGCACACACACATCGCCGCCAAACTCAAAAATCTTCTCATATCATATACCTTATTATATATAACTCCTTCACGATACACAAAATTAGCAAAATCCTCATTTATTAGGATTGCCCGTCCCCTCAATTTGCGTTTACTTTGCACCCGTTAACTAAACTATATTTCAACAGAATGAAAAAAAATACCGCTATCGCTTTTTTATGGGCTGCTTCGGCATCCAGCGTATGGGCTGTGGGTACTCCCGTGGATGCCTTGCCCAAAGACACTACCAAAGTCATCGACATTGAAGAAGTAGTCGTCATTGCCACACCGAAGGAAAACAACCGTCTGCGCCAGCAGGCCGCTTCATCGACCTCGTTTTCCCAAAGTGCCCTGCGCAACCAGTCGGTCACTTCCGTAAAGTCTTTGTCGGCTCTGGTGCCGAACCTGTTCATCCCCGACTACGGTTCCAAGCTGACCACTTCTGTCTATATCCGCGGTATCGGTTCACGTATCAATACACCGGCAGTAGGTCTCTACGTCGATAACATTCCTTTCATCGACAAGTCGGCTTTCGACTTCAATTACTCGGATATCGAACGTATCGACGTCATGCGCGGACCACAGGGAACGCTCTACGGACGCAACACCATGGGCGGACTTATCCGTGTGTTCACCAAATCACCCTTCACTTATCAGGGCACAGACCTTCGCTTGGGAGCGGCCACTTACAACAACTACAACGCCTCGCTCACCCACTACCACCGTATTTCCAGCCAGTTCGCCTTCTCGGTAGGTTTGTTCTACGACCATAAGGGAGGGTTCTTCAAGAATGACTTCAACGGCAAACGGATTGATACCGACAATGAATTCGGCGGACGTATCCGTGCCATCTACCTGCCCACCGACAACCTGAAACTTGATTTCACCGTGAACTACGAATACGCCAACCAGGGAGGTTATCCGTATGAATACACCGGAAAGGTAAAAGGAGAGGAAGACCGAGCTCAATACATCGGACACATCTCCTACGACAATGCCTGCGGCTACAAGCGTAACCTGCTGAACACCGGATTGAATCTAGAATATCAGGCCGACAATTTCATTCTGAGCAGTGTGACCGGCTTCCAATACCTGCGTGACCACATGGATTTGGACCAGGACTTCACGGAACAGAACATCTATACCATGATGCAGAAGCAGAACTCCAAGACACTGAGCGAGGAAATTGTCCTCAAATCCAAACCCGGACGCCGCTGGCAGTGGACTACCGGAGTGAGCGGCTTCTACCAATGGCTCGACACGGAGGCTCCCGTCACTTTCCAGAAAGACGGAATCAACTGGCTGAACTCTACCATCAACACCAATGCCAATAAATACATGCCGACCATATCGGCCGGTCCGATGACCATGAAAATGACTTTCAATGACGTCATCAACGGCGAACAACTGGTCATCCCGGGACAATTCAGCACGCCTATCCTGAATGCGGCCGTGTTCCATCAGTCCACCTTCAACGACCTTTTCGGTCTGAAAGGTCTTTCACTGACCGCCGGTCTCCGCATGGACTATGAAAGCCTGAAGCTGGATTATTACAGCGGTTGCCAGTTTACTCATACCTACTCACTGAGCGGCACACTGACTCCTGGTGACAAAGTCATCCCGATGGTACCGGCACAGGACTTCAACGTGAACAACAGTTACAACGGAAAACTGTCGCACGACTACATCCAGCTGTTGCCGAAGTTCGCCTTGCAATACGACTTTGATTCACGCAACAATATCTACGTCAGCGTAAGCAAAGGTTACCGTTCGGGAGGATACAACATCCAGATGTTTTCCGACTTGCTGCAAAACGACATGCAGGCCAGCATGATGAAAGATGTGGCCGATGTAACAATTCCTATTGTCAACAAAGTGCCCATGCTGAGCGACGAACAGAAACAGATGATTGCAGGTATGCTGAACGGTATGGCACAAGCACCACAAACCGACGTGAAGGCTGCCACACTCTACAAGCCGGAATATTCCTGGAACTATGAAATCGGTTCGCACCTCACCCAGCTGAACGGAAAACTGCAGGCCGACCTTTCTGCCTTCTACATGGATACCCGCGACCAGCAATTGTCGCGCTTCGCCGAAAGCGGACTGGGACGTATCACAGTCAATGCCGGAAAGAGTCGGAGCCTGGGAGCCGAAGCCAGCCTGCGTGCCCAGCTCACCGACAAGTTCAGCCTGAACGGAAACTACGGTTATACCTACGCCACTTTCACCGACTACGTAGTGAGCGAAACTGAAAACTACAACGGAAATTATGTACCGTTTGTACCCAAACACACCTTTACCGTAGGCGGACAGTACATCTTCCCGTTCCGTAACAATGCGCTATTGGACAATATTACCCTTGATGCCAACTACCGAGCGGCAGGCCGTATCTACTGGACAGAGCAGAACAACGCCAGCCAGGCCCTCTACGGCACACTGAACGGACGCCTCAGCCTGAACAAAGGTAACGGACAAATCGGTATCTGGGTGAACAATGCCCTGAACAAGGATTACCAGGCCTTCTACTTTGAGACGATGAGCCGCGGTTTTGCCCAAAAAGGTCGCCCCGTACAAGTGGGTATCGACATACGTTGTCGGTTCTAAAACCGTCCTTTCAAGAGACATAAAAAACGCCTAAGCGTTCCAGTCAAAACGCCCTTACGTTTGAATGGAAACGCTTAGGCGTTTGACATAAAACGCTTCGACGTTTTGATCGAAACGCTTCGGCGTTTGAAGACAAACGCTTAGGCGTTTTCAGCAAGTCTTTAAATGTCTCGAAAAATCGACATAAAGTCCTCAGAAATCTACTTACATCTTCATCCCAATTGTTACTTCCGCGGAAGCATGCCGGATGTAGGACATTCATAATTACTGATAGGCAGTTTCACCTTTTTCAATTCCTTCAAGGTAAATACCGGAGGTTCCACTCCTTCAGGATATTTCTTTTTTGAGAACGTGCGGAAATACTCCAGGCAAGCATCTTTCCACCACACGGCATCGCGTGCCTGAATATCCAGCCGTTCGGCCACCGCCTGATAGCGTTCCGCATCGACATAGGGCTGCATATCCTTCCAAATCCGCTGGAACGCACGCACTTCGTCTACCCCTTTCTGATACTTATAACAGAGTTCATCCCACAAGGAGCGCCCTGAACGAAGTTTCTGATTCCAATTCACATGATGAAACCAAAGCAGATATTCTTCCGGACATTGCTCCAGCGAATCGAACACCCGGGCCAACGAATCCGGATACTGTGACACGGCATCACTTCCCGTACGGCTCCGGTCGAAACCCAATCCCTCCTTGTCCGCCTGATGGTAATACGAAGGCAGCCAATCGGCACGTGCCCCAGGCACCTCACACCAAGGTTCCGGCCCATAATGATGTCCCCAGGCAAAAATATGGTGCAAGCCCAGCGGCATCATGTAATCCACCACTGCCTCCCGGCTCTCCATCATGACCTGCGTCATGGGCTCCACAAACCGGCGGTCGGTCGTGAAAGTCTGTGCCAGCCACTCGCGGGCAATCTCTTCCGCCGACAAGTCCGGATTCCAAGCCAACCGCCCGTAAGCATACCAGTTGGCCTGTGCAAAATCATGTCCGCACCAGTTCACGTGATCGCCTACATTCACTACACCCGCTACCCCCTTCAGGGAAGAAGGCTGCACATAGCGGTAAAACTCGTTCCACATAGTGGCCAGATAAGCCAGGTGATTGGAATGTCCTAAGTATTCCTGCGTTATTTGAAACTCCACCATCAAGGGTGTATGCGGCATGGCCCCGAAGAGCGGACTGTAAGGTTCCCGCGGCTGAAAGTCAATCGGCCCGTTTTTCACCTGCACCATCACATTATCCCGGAATCGGCCGTCCAGCGGCTGAAATTCCAGGTAAGCCTGCTTGGCCCGGTCTGCATCCGACGGACTGTAGACAAAGGCCCGCCACATCACGATTCCCCCATAGGGTTTCAAAGCCTCCGCCAGCATGTTCGCTCCCTCGGCATGCGTATGCCCGTAATCACACGGGCCGGGCTGTCCTTCCGAATTGGCCTTCACCAGAAAACCGCCAAAATCAGGAATCAATCCATAAATTTCCTGTACTTTCTCTTTCCACCAACGGGCCACCTCCTCGTCCAGCGGGTCGGCCGTAGACAAACCTCCTAACTTCATCGGCGAAGCAAAATTGACCGAAAGGTACACCTTGATGCCATAAGGACGGAACACGTCGGCCAATTTCCGCACCTTTTGCAGGTAGTCGGAGGATAGAATCTCGGGCGAAGCATTCACATTGTTCAGCACAGTCCCGTTGATACCCACCGAAGCATTGGCACGGGCATATTCCCGATAACGGGCCGACACGGAATCAGTCAGGTCCTCCCATTTCCACAAAGAACGTCCCGCATAACCGCGCTCAATCGTGCCGTCCAGATTGTCCCAATGGTTCAGCACACGGATGTCAAAGGCCGGCTTTTCCTGAATATCCAGCCGGGTACAATCCGCTCCTTCCGCCTGCAACCGCAGCAGATGGTAAGTTGCATACAGCAATCCCTGTTCCGTAGCGGCCTCCAGCACCGTCTTTCCTTCGGAAGTACGTATGGTGTATCCCTCTTTGCTCAACCGACGATGTGTCTCATCGGCACAGAGCTGCAAATCCACTTCCCCTCCTTTCCACAAAGCGGCCAGTTCCTCACGTGCCACAGTGAGTGTAGGAGAAGTCACTAAACAACAGACAGACGCTTGATTCACAGGCGTCTGTCGTAACCAAAGTCTGCTCCCGTCTTCAGCCCACAACGTCAGGGCCAAAGACAGGAAACAGACACTACCCCAAAGTCGTTTATTCATCCGCACTGCCTTTTACAGTTTGAATCTTGCCGTCCTCGTCATATTCCAGTTCGACCACCTTCAGGCTGCGAAGCCAAGTCTTTCCACCCGAAGGCACACAGTCGTGATGGAACAGATACCATTTTCCCTTATATTCCGCAATGGAATGGTGCGTGGTCCATCCCACCACGGGTGTCAGAATCACTCCCTGATACACAAACGGACCATAAGGATTGTCGCCTACGGCATAACACAACAAGTGTGTATCGCCAGTGGAATAGGAGAAATAATATTTCCCTTTGTACTTGTGCATCCAAGAAGCCTCAAAGAAGCGGTGCGGATCACCTGCTGTCAGCGGTTTTCCGTCTTCCCCTAACACAATCACCGGACGAGGTTCTTCTGCAAAACCGAGCATATCATCCGACAATTTTACCACCCGGCTCGGCAAGGCTGGTTCATCAGCTTCCGGCAGAAACGGATGTTCAATGGCCTTATTGTCACGATAACGCTGTAGCTGTCCACCCCAGATACCGCCAAAATACATATAATAACTGCCATCCTCATCACGGAACACAGCCGCATCGATGCTGTAACTGCCCCGAATCGGGTCGGGCTGAGGAATGAACGGGCCTTCCGGCTTGTCACCGATGGCTACTCCCATGCGGAAAATGTCGTTCCGGTCTTTCAACGGGAAATACAGGTAATATTTTCCGTCCTTACAAGCAATGTCACAATCCCAAAGCTGGCGCCCGGCCCAAGGAATATCAGCTACTTTCAAAGCCACGCCATGGTCGACGATTTCTCCATGCATCACGTCGTCGGTAGACAGCACATGATAGTCATTCATGTCAAAATGATCACCGTTGTCATTTTCCGGAATACCGGATTCACGGTCGTGTGAAGGGTAAATGTACAAGCGGCCATTGAATACATGTACCGACGGGTCTGCCATGTAATCGGCAGGAAACAGATATCTTTCTTCCTTTTTCATACTATGTAATTTTATGAGACCATTTGATGTTGGTCTCCAGTTCAACATTTATTTCTTTGCAGACGTTACGGAATCGGATGCTTCTTCTATCATTTTCCGTACAAAATCTTTAGGCTGGTAATTCCGGTCGAAAAGCAACGGATAGTCCTTTCTTCCTCGAATCGGGAAATTATTTTTCCAGGAATCCTCATCGGTCACTCCCCATGCGGTCACCCGTTCCACAATGTCGGCATGCTTTTCAAAAAGCTGAAAGAACTCTTGCATTCTTTTATTCCATGCCTGATTGACAGAATCCGGCAAAGCATCCGGATAGGGATTCAAGGATTTCTTGAAAGCCACCGTATCCGAAATATTGGCACTTCTGCGGGCCGTTGGCAAGGCACTCATGTCCCATTCTGTAATCATCACCTTCACACCGGCTGCCGCAAAGGCAAGCATGCTTTCCTCAAACCGGCGGATGTCCGGATAATCCATTCCCATGTGTCCCTGCATACCCACCGCGTCGATACGCAAGCCCTTTTCTTTCAGCGAACGAACCAGTTTTACCACTCCCTCACGGCGTCCCGGCACATCCATGCCGTAATCATTGTAATATAATTCAGCATCCGGATCGGCTTCGTGCGCATACTGAAAAGCCAATGGAATGAACTCTTCTCCCAAAATCTCGTAGAACTTGCTCTTGCGGTAAGAACCGTCTTCCATAATGGCTTCGTTCACCACATCCCATCCTTTAATCTTGCCTTTGTAGCGTCCGACTACCGTCTGAATATGGGTTTTCATACGCTGTTTCAATACTTCAGGAGAAACATTCTTTCCTTTGTCATCCACACAAAACCACTCGGGAAGCTGTGAATGCCATATCAGGCAATGTCCTGTCACCGTCAGGCCGTTATCGAGTCCCAACTGAACCAAACGGTCGGCATCCTCAAAATGGAACTCTCCTTCCTTCGGTTGGATTTCCTCACTTTTCATACAGTTCTCTGCCACAATGGCATTGAAATGCCGTTTCACGATTTTCAGTGCGGAAGTGTCCATACCCGATGACTGTCGGACATTAAGTGCCACTCCCATCAGAAATTTATCCCCAACCACCTCTTTTAATGACTTTTCCGAAACGGTCATTTTGGAAACATTGCTTCCACATGCCATCAGAAAAAGGCTACATAATGCCATCGATACAATGTGTTTGTTCTTCATTTTTCTGTTTATTTCCTAATTAATAATCGTTTTTACTTCTGCGTTCGCTCAATTCAGCCTGCATTTTCTCATTATATTCCTTGCTGATAGGATAGAAAAACAACGCTACCACTCCCACTAGGAAGAAAGCGGCAGGAATCAGGCTGGAAGACAAGATGATACCATGCACAGCCGTATCGCTCTGTACGGCACCCGAACCGGAAGCGTAGCCAAATCCGGACAACAAAAATCCCAATACGGCACCACCAATGCCTAATCCCGCTTTCAAGGCAAATACCACACCCGAAAAGACAAATCCCGTAGCACGACGATAATGGATATACTCAGAATGGTCGGCCACATCGGCAATCATCGCCCAAAGCAAAGGCACCGTAGGCGCATAGGCCAGACTCTTCAGGAAGTTCAGTACAAACATCATACCCACATTATCTTTAGCAGGGAAATAGAACAGGGCTGTAAAGACGGCTGTCAGTGAGAGGCACACAATAAACGTACGCTTCTTGCCGTATTTGTTCGCCAAAAACTCAGATAAGAAAATCACTCCGAAGAACTGTACCAGTGCCCCGACCATATTAAAGACACCAAATCCTACTTCGTATGCCTTATCCGGTGATGTCACAATCAATCCAAAGGCATTGAGCACATGATAGCCGACCGAGTTCCCAGGTTCTGCTGCCACCAACCCAATATTATCCAGAAAAGCAAACAACGCGACCTTATCCACGTAGTTCTCAAAATAATAGTTCATGGCACTTCCCCACATGGCCAGTGTGATGAAAACAAACAAGGTCAAAATAAACATGGCCCGCCAAGGCACACTACTCAACACGTCTTTAATATCCTGACGGGTATCATTTTTTTGGTTAGCCGGTGGAGTAATACGTTCCCTTGCCGAGAAAAATACAATCAGAAGAAAAATAAAACCGACTGCCGCAAACAGGGAAATCGTGCAAAGCCACCCATGCGCTTTGTCTCCCCCATCCGAAAATTTGCTCACCAATGGCAAAGTAAGTCCCTGTACCACAAACTGGGCAATGGTAGAAAAGACAAAACGTACGGAAGTGATACTGGTACGTTCCTTAATGTCCGACGACATCACTCCTCCCAAAGAGGAATAAGGCGTATTGTTAAAAGAGTACATTGTCATCAACAATGTATAAGAGATGGTTGCATACACCGCTACCAGCCCTTTTTCCTCAATACCCGGATTATAGAAGGCCAACACATAAAATACCATGAACGGGAGAGCCGTCCACAATACCCAGGGACGGTATTTTCCCCACCGTGTCTGAGTGCGGTCGGACAAAATACCCACAGTAGGGTCTACAAAAGCATCGACAATACGTGCCACTAACATCACGGTACCTGCAATTGCTCCTTCCAGACCAAACACGTCCGTATAGAATTTGGTCTGGTAAATCATCATCATCTGAAAGACGAGATTCGCAGAACAATCGCCCAGTCCATAACCGACTTTCTCGGCCATGGACACTTTCTGACTTAGAATATTACTCATTTTTACTTATTTTGTTTTTCATTCTGTATTACTGCTTCCACCAAGCGAGTAGCCGGTGTTTTCTTATCCAGCGGATGAATATCATTCCATTCACCCGTATCGCTATTTTTAATCAAGGTTACATAAGGACTTTCCTGTGCCGCTTTTGCCTGCTGTTTCCTCAATTCTGCCCAAGCTGCGCGTCCAGGGTCATTCGGTGCCAGGAAATCGGCCAATTCCACCACATAGAAAGGTAAGTTTTCATTCTGAAAAAGGGTTCTCCAGTCTGCAATCATTGCCGTAAGCAAGGAGGAATATTCCCGCCAGCGACCCACATTCGACTCGCCCTGATACCATACCACCCCTTTGAACACATAATGCTGCAAAGGATGTATCATACCGTTATACAAACCTGTCGGTATATAATGGAAAGCCGTAGAAGAAGGGGAAGGAGGCATCACCGTTCCAATCTTATGTTTCCATGTACCTTCCAAGCTGACTTCCTGATTGCCACACAGCAATTTATACGGTTTTTCTTTTACAAAGGAAGGGCAAGAACCGTAGCTGAACAAACGTACGGTCAGCTGGTTTTTTCCTTCTTTCAGGAACCTGGCCGGTACCTGATAAATCCGCGGCGGATACTGATAGGAAACAGACCCCACAAAATGTCCGTTCACATACACAGAATCAGCATCGACCATACAGCCTAACCGCAATACTACGTCTTTTCCTGCCCATCCATCGGGCACTACAAACTCTTTTCGGAACCAATGGGTCCCATTCAATGGACGACCGTTACGAAGTGCCCAATTATCTGAAAACATATCTACCCTTTCCCAATCCGTATCATTGTATGACTCGGCATACCAAGGCATTTCACCATGCAGCCCGGCATCCGACCGATACAATTGCTTATTCCATGCCGACTGATGCAGCTGTTCGGTCTCCTTTATTTGAGCCACTAGTGCGGCATCTTCATATAAGGTTTTCTGGTTTACATACTCCGGAAAATCTTTCAACCCTTCCTCGCTAATCCATGCTTCGGCCGGTGTACCTCCCCAGCTGGAATTAATAATTCCGACCGGTACTCCTGTCTTTTCCTCCAGCAGTTTAGAAAAGAAATAACAAAGAGCAGAGAAGTTCTGGACGTATTCTTTCGTCATCGGCTGCCATTTGATTGTCCGTACATCCTCCAACGGACGTGAAAAATCATACGCATACGGAACCTTTACATACCGAACAGATGAATTTTCATACGATGCAATCTCTTCGGCATACTTATCCATCACCCGGTTTACCGTCAATTCCATATTCGACTGTCCTGAACACAAGAACACATCCCCAATCAGAATGTCCTTTAATAAAATGTCATTGACAGTCATAGAATAAGGACCTCCTGCTTTCAAAGCAGGCAAAGCAATCATCCAATTTCCAGTTTCATCCGCTACGGCATGATACCGTTTCTTCATGAAAGTCAAATTCACCTCTTCACCCGGACTGGCTGTACCCCAAATCTTCAAAGGAACGTTTCGTTGAAGCACCATTCCATCGGAAATCAACGCAGGTAAAGTGACTTTGGCTGACAATCCAAAACTACAACAAGAAAGCAAAAGAAGAGTCCAAAATACCCTACTAAAATAAGCCTGTGTTTTCATACATTATATCTTGTATTTTTCATCGATTCTTACCACTACAAAAATAGTAAAAGGCCATGGAACAGGCTCTCACACAGGATACCAACCTCATATCTATTGTTACACCATCCTTTCTGTTGTAACAAAAACTTACGGAAATGTTACATCACAAAAGGAAAATCCTCCCCAAAGGCTCTTATATAATTTTCCAGGTAACTTTTACAAGAACTCTCTTACACCCCTTAAAATCTATTTTCAAAAGCCTAAAAAATCCATGTTTTTTTCATTGACTACTAAAGAAAAATAACTTACTTTGTATCTATTAAATAATATTTTGATTCAATTTAGTCCTACAAACCACGTCAATAATGAGAAATAAAACATTCATTATAACCGTTATTTTCTGTCTATTGCCCCTCTTTTGTAAAGGGCAATTTTGCAAGTTATATACTACCCATGGAGAAATTTCCAGCAGTATGATCAACAATATATATCAGGATCAAAAAGGATATATATGGGTAACTACAGAGGACGGGGTGAATAAATTTGATGGAGCAAAGTTTACTAGTTACAGGACTCACAAGAACGACTCCACGTCATTAATAGGAAACCATGTATACAAGGTATTTCAAGATTCCAAAGGTCATTTGTATATTCTTTCTACCAAAGGACTGCAAATCTACGACTACCGGTCGGATACATTCAAAACCATCAAGAAATCGAGTCCGTCTTATAACAATAAAAGTATCACAGAACTTCGTAACGGCAACATTCTGATTGGAACCAGCGGATACGGAATGAAGACTCTGTCAACAGACAGCAAAGAGAATTTTCTGATTCAGGACTGGAATCCTTCCCTGAGTGGATATACTATCAACGAAATCATGGAAGACAAAAACGGAAATATCTGGATTTGCACAGAATACCATGGCATCATCCGAATTGATAAAAACGGAAAGCGGTACGATTATTCGCTTGGCACACACAACGGCAACCAGTTTATCAACTGCTGCACAGAAGATTCATACGGCAATGTATATGTAGGTACCACCGGACGTGGAGTATTCGTTTATCGAAAGGCTGACGATACGTTTCAGCAAATCTTTAAATCCGAGTTTCCCATCAAGGACCTGAAACAAAAAGAGCACTTCATGCTGATTGGCATTGACGGAGAAGGTATTGTTTCCTATAATATTTTGGAAAAAAAGATTGCGGATACAGATTTTTATATTGATAATGTCAACATCAAAAAAAGTAAAGTACATTCCCTTCTAATAGACAACAGTACCAATCTTTGGGTAGGTATTTATCAGAAAGGGGTAGCCTTTATTCCTTTACAAGCCAATATGTTTGGTTATATCGGAAGTTATTCCTCTCTTCGAAACTACATCGGGAATAACTGCATCACAGCCTTATGCGACTATGATGACGGGAAACTCATTGTCGGAACTGATAACGATGGAATCTACCAGCTAAATAACCATTACAATTTTATCCGACATTTGACACCTGAAACAAACCCTGACATACCCTCCACAGTGATGTGTCTGTTCAAAGATTCCCACAAGAATGTATGGATAGGCTCTTACCTGAGTGGACTTTCCTTCATGAACAACAAAGGAGATAGATTTACCAAAGTATCTTTGAAAGACAAAAACGGAAACGAAATCAAACGTGTGTACTGCCTGGCTGAAGACGCTCATAAAAGATTATGGATTGGCACAATGGGAATGGGACTCTATTTCACCGATTTACAAACGTCCATTCAGGAAAATATCAACGTGTACAATACCAAAGAATTGCAAGATGTCAACCAATGGATTGATGCACTTTACTATGCCCAAAATGGAAGATTATACATCGGTACTTATGATGGCATTAAATGTATAGATACTCAAACTCTAAAAGTAGCAGGAAAAGAAAAAGCATTGCTCGGACTTGTTATCTATTCCATTGCAGAAGATCATGAACATCGTATCTGGGCCGGTACATCCGATGGTATTACGGTTATGGACAAGGATTTGAATGTCCTCGAACAATTCACTACCCAAAACGGATTGCCTAACAACTCCGTTTCATCCATCGTAGTGGATAAAAACAATGACATTTGGGTCAGTACCAATCAGGGCATTGCCAAATACAACCCGCAGAAAAACTCCTTCATTCCGTTTTATACTTCCGACGGCTTATACAACAACGAATTCTCCAGAAATGCGTTCTGCCAATATCCCGACGGTAAAATCCTGTTTGGAGGAACCAACGGAATCATTTTCTTCAATCTAGATGACATCAAGATTCAGAAATTTCAAAGTAAAATCAGACTTACAGGATTTTACTTACATGATAAAGCTGTAAACGAACTTACAAAATCCGGGAATTATCCTGTAATAGACAGTGACATATTCAATACAAAAGAAATTAACCTGGCACATTACGACAACTCTTTCTACATTGAATTCGCTACAGACAATTTCATCGTTCCTCAAAGTTATGTATACTCCATGAACAACGGAACATGGAATTCTTTGCCCAAAGGAACTTCCCGTGTATCATTCAGCAACCTTCCGGTAGGAAAGTATGAGTTTAAGATTAAAGCTATCAATGGCTCTGCAGAATCGGAAATAAAAACCATATTCATCCATATTCATCCAGCATGGTATAACTCGACTATAGCTTGGATTATCTATCTGGCCATCATTGGCAGCATAGCTGCCGTCTTCATACATCAGGCAAAAGAAAAATACAGGGTAAGGCAAGAAATGCTGAAACACAAGCATCTGGAAGAAATCAACGAAGCCAAACTGCAATTCTTCATCAACATCTCGCATGAGATTCGAACGCCGATGTCGTTGATAATAAGCCCGCTCCAGAAATTAATCTCTACCGACAACGATGCGGAAAGACAGAAGAGCTACTCCCTGATTGAACGTAATGCACAACGCATATTGAACCTCATCAATCAGTTGATGGACATCCGGAAAATAGACAAGAACCAAATGAAACTCAGTTTTACAGAAGTGGAATTAATCGGTTTTGTCAACGACATCAAGGACACATTTGCCTATCAGGCTGCCAGCAAAGGAGCCCAACTGAACATTATCACCCAACTGGACCAACTGAAAGTATGGCTGGACCCGAACAATTTTGACAAAGTGATTTTCAACTTGTTGTCCAATGCTCTCAAGCACATTCAAAATGACGGAAAAATTAATATCTACATTAATTCCATTCACGACAGCAAAGAAAAAGCTCCATTGAACAACTATGCCGAAATCATTATTGAAGACAACGGTTCAGGCATCAAGGAAAGTGAAATGAAACGCATCTTTGAACGCTTCTACCAAGTGAGCGACGACAGGTCACGCAGCAAAGGAACCGGAATCGGACTTCATTTGTCTATGTCACTCGTAAAAATGCATCATGGCACCATTACGGTCAAGAACAACGACAACCAACCAGGATGCAGTTTCACCATACACATCCCGCTAGGATGCAACCATCTCTCCCCAGAAGATATGGCCTCAAACTCCTCTGATACAACACCTCTATCTTCCACAGAAGATCATACGCTTCAGCACATTCCACTCCCTCCAGAAGAAAATGAAGGGGAGGAAAACAGTAAAAAGGCACCGAGAAAGAAACATTCTGTCCTCATTGTGGAAGATGAAGACGACATCCGGAATTACTTACTGACCGAATTAGGCAACCATTTCCGTGTATTAAGTTGCAGCAACGGAAAAGAAGCCATGGAAATCATCATGTCGCACATGCCGGATTTGGTGCTCAGCGACATCATGATGCCGGAAATAAACGGAATTACCTTGCTTAAAAAGCTGAAACAGAATATCAAGACTAATCATATTCCGGTCATTCTTCTGACAGCCAAGAACAGTGAAAAAGACTACATTGAAGGGCTTTCATTGGGAGCTGACGCCTACATTGCCAAGCCGTTTAATCTGGAAATTCTAATCACCACCATTGAAAACCTGATTCGAAACCGGGAAGTACTGCGTAACAACTTCAGTGGCAAACAGGAACAAGATGGACAGATTGAAGTTATTCAACCTCAGTCGGCAGATGAGAAACTGATGAAAAAAGTGATGAAAGCCATCAACAAGAATCTGAACAATCCGGACCTGAACGCAGAAATGATTGCGGCAGAAGTGGGTATAAGCCGAGTACATCTATACCGGAAACTTAAGGAAATCACGAACCAGTCCACACGAGATTTCATCCGGAATATTCGACTAAAGCAGGCGGAGATTCTACTGAAATCAGAAAAGAATTACAGTATTTCTGAGATATCCCAACTAGTAGGATTTAACAATACCACTTATTTCTCGAACGCATTCAAAGAATTATATGGTGTGTCTCCAAGCAAATACATGGAACATTGCAAAGAGAACAAAGATAAACTAGAAGAGGACACTCGGAACGAACAAGATAAAACAGAAAAACAATAAAAAGACATCACTAAGAAAGTCTGGCCGCAACTTAACGACCAGACTTTTTAGTTTTTATTCTGTTTTCAGAATCTGAAGCATCGTAAGCGCATATCTTTTACCCAGCTCACGATATCCGGCCGCACTGAAATGCAGTCTGTCGGAAACCGCCTCACACCCTTCGGATGAAATGACATGCGCGGAAGGTATTGTTTCCGGCAATTTCTGAATCACCGGATTCATAGAGGCACAAGCTCCTCCCTGCCCTTCTGACACAAGTTCACCCACCAACAGAGGCAATGAATTGGGTTTCAAATTAAGATCGGAAAGAATGCTGTCGTACACTTTCTTAACTTTCAACGGCCACTCCGAATCACCAGTATTTGACTCTCCCTGATGAAACAGAATCCCTTTTATGACTCCACAGCGGGAAGCCTGTCTGGCCAATTCAATCAATCTGGCATAAGGATTTCCATCATACTCGGCCACCATGTTTTTCAGCCAGTTCGGAGAAGTCTCTACGTATGAAGTATAATCATCTTTATCAAACAATTCGATTTTACAACCTCCTACGGCCACATCAATCACTCCCACCTGTACATTGGCTGGAAGACTATCTACCATTGTGCGACCGAAATAATCTGCAGGAGTCAATCCGGTGCCACATCTTGCCAAAGGGGGAACTGCCGTGTACCACTCCCCTTTCTTCCGTCCTAAATCCGGACAATCCACAGCTTGAAGCACTTTAAAACGAGGATTCACATCCACTGTATCGCATGCTTCTATTTTTGCATTTCCCTCCATATTCGACTGACCCAAACACAAATAAATATGAAAATTCTCATCCACCTTGCCTGCTTCTGTATGAACCTGTGCAAAAACAGGTCCAAAAGTCAAAGCCATCAACGATGTCAGCGTCGCAATCATTTTCTTCATTTCCATTATTCACAAATTTAGATTCCACTTTTCATTTTCCTTTTTTACACTCTATCAGAAAGTAACTTTCAGCTCCTCTCCCTTATATACGACCGACTTCTCGGCCACTTCTACCGCCCCATTGGAAGACGAAGCGACTTTCACAATCTTCAGTTCCCGAACAGGCTTCATTCCCGCAAATGTCCCCTTCCGTTTACCTATCACCAACGTAGCGTCTTTCTCATTCCAGGTCAGACGGATACAGGAACAAGCTCCTTTTTCATACTCACAGTCTGTTCCATTATCTTCATACAGCTGATAAGTACCATCCGTTCCGGTATACACCCGAATTTCCCACTCCGATTGCAAAGCTGTCTTAGCCTCGTCCGTATAGCCAGAAGCCAAAGGTAAAATTGTACCCGATTTGACAAATACAGGAATATAATCCGGAGAAACTGAGGTTTGAACCCATCCTGAAGACAAATGCCGATTGTCATAAAAATCGTACCACCCACCTCGAACGACAGGCAAGTACGTTTTCCAAGTAGCAGGTCCCTCTTCCACAATAGGAGAAACCAGCAGAGAACGACCAAACATATACTGGTATTTCAAAGATAACGCCAACGTATCCTTCGGAAAATCCATCACCAAAGGACGCAACATTGTTCCATCTTCCAGCGAAACCCATGCAGACTCTGAATAGATATAGGGTAGAAGGCGATAACGCAAGGCCAACGATTTACGGGCCATTTCCGTCACTTTGTCTCCGTAGTTCCAAAACTCTGTATTCGTCATATATCCATGTACACGCATCAAAGGCAGAAAAACCGAAGTCTGAAGCCACCGGGAAAACCGTTCATGAAAATGGACATCCGTATACTGTGCATCTCCCGGCCGGAAGAACCCTCCGGCATCGTACGTCCACCAAGGCAGACCACAGACAGAAATTCCCAATCCGGCTACAATCTGACGACGAAACGTATCCCAATCGTTCCCGACATCCCCCGACCAGGTGGCCACTCCATACCGCTGAATGCCCGGGAAGCCACTACGGGTAAGCAAGACCGTTCGGGGACTAAAGAAACCTTGTTTCCCATTGGAAGAAAGGCTTCTCAGACCTTCATATACCGTTTTATTAACCACCAATGGATAGACATTCCGGAACACCTCTCCGGGACAACTTGAGTGATTTACCCGACGCCCCACCAAATCGTCATTCTCCGGTTCTGTGGCATCCAGCCACCAAGCATCTATTCCTATCGGGAGAACCAAGCTATCCCGAAAATTCTGCCAGTAAAAAGAAGCTGCCTCCGGATTAAAGAAATCAATCCAAGGAGTGCCTGGAATATAATAGGCTTTCTCGGCCATCTTTTTTCCCAGCACCGAGTTCTGGTCTACCTTCGACCAGACTGACAGCATCAATCTCATATCCATCCGGTGAAGGCCGTCGACCATTTCCCGAGGAGAAGGGTAATCTGCCTCATCAAAACGCATGGCGTTCCAACCATATTTGCCCCAATACTGCCAGTCCTGCACCATCAAATCGACCGGCAATTTTTCTCTTCGGAACCGAGAGGCCGTTTCCAACAATTCTTTCTGAGAATGAAAACGTTCCCGACAATGAATGTATCCCAAGGCCCATGCCGGCAACATCGGTACTTCTCCCGTCACAGCCCGATAAGAAGCAATCACCTCATCGGCCGTCCCGGCAAAGAAGGTATAATCGATGCCATTAGAAACCGGAGAACGAAAGGTCGTAGTCTGGTCTACTTTCCGGAAATACAGCTTAGGAGTATCCTCCTTCGTCAACTCCGCCTTCAAACGATGTGTTCCCGCTTTCAAGTCAATCAGTACAGAAACTGTAGGTGGCAGCCACAAATTATTCAAGTCTACTACCGTACGTCCGTCAATTTCCAAGTTGTGCCTGCGAGCCATGGAACTTCCAACGTCCAGCATCAAAGCATATTGCCCGTCGGACTCTACTTGCAGGCTACCTGCAAACACATTACTTTCACGTACTTCTTCCTTACCTCCTTCGGTAGAAGTCACATTCACAGTCACCTTATCACCCGAAGCACCCGTTTTCTGGAGCGCAATCACCGAAGAAGACGGGTTAAATTCCGTCAGACCGTAGTTGTTCCACAAAAGTCCGTATCCCTTATTCGACATCACAAAGGGGATGGCAATCTGCGTATTGACCTGAGTCAGCCTCCGCGTCAATCCACGCACATTCAAATACCCATCCTGAAACTGCCCCAGTCCATAAAGATATTCATCGGAAGGAGAATGGAAAGTCTGTGTGGACACATACGTCTGTTCCCCTTGTACAGAAGAAGCCTGAATCTGACCTCCTTCCTCTCCCAATATCACCTTTCCATCCGAAGAAAGGAACGAAATCCGTCCGTCGGATACTGACACCTTTACTCTTACATTCTTTAAAGTCAAAATATACCCACCGTCCTCCTTCTTAAGTGTGTAAGCTGGAGCCTTCACTGGAAGATACACCAATTCCGGAAGCTCATGCGCAATCCCCCGGCTTCGAACCACCCTTACAGCACCTTCGGTCAACGGCATTAGCCTCAACCGGGTATCTGCCCGACGGAAAATAACCTGGTCAGTTTTTTTTTTTCAGCGTCCATTCTTCTACCTGACAAGTAGACGAGAGGCCGGGGATGTTCCCGGCCACACCTTCTCCTCTCCACCATACACAAGCAAAGAAGAACAACAAACATAGATAACCCCTCTTCATGACATGCACAATTAATAATTCAGTTTCCAATAATCAAAATAAGCAAGATCCTTCGGAGCCTTTCCATTAAAGATAAAATACAGGTCGTGTACTCCTGTCACTTTCGGTATCTGTGCCTCCACAATCCGCCAACGGTCACTTCCCCCCGTCCGCGGCACCTTTATCTTTGCCAACACCTGTCCATCCAGTCCGTCAAGACGTACCTCCATCGTAATCTCTGCATTGTGAGTGGTAGACAAACGGGCTGAAAAACGAGACGGAGCCTTTTCACCGAAATCCACAGACCGAACTTTTGTATAAGCTCCATCCGCTAAAGCAGTAATAAAAACCCCAACTTGAGCGTTATATGAACTTTTCATTTTTTCCGACCAGGCCATGGTCTCTGCTTCCACCTTCCGGTATGGACAAAGAGGTTTCAAGCTTTTTGCGACTCCCTCTTTCACCATCTTCACACACGGAATCTTCCCATCTGCCTGAAAGTCCAGCTCTCTGACGCAAACAGAACGAGTAAAACCACTTCCGCCTGGGAGAGAAGCGTCATGATAGAATAAATAAGTTTTTCCTCTGAAATCAGCAATACCCGGATGATTCGTAAAACTTCCTCCTTCAGTAGCCATCAATGTACCTCCGTAATTCCACGGACCTTCCGGACCTTTTGATGTGGCATAAGCCAGATGTTCAGGCACCGGTCCTCCTGCATAGAAAAGATAGTACATTCCCTTACGCTTATACAACCAAGGAGCTTCTTCATACAACGTAGGACGCTGCGGATCTCCCTCCCTACGTCCAAAAGCTTCCGGTTTCATCGGTACCGCATGTATTCCTCCTTCATAAGAAATCATGTCCTCATTCAACTTCACATAATAACAATTAGGATTTCCCCAATACAAATAAGCCTGTCCGTCGTCATCGACAAAGACAGTAGGATCGATATTTCCGTATTCAGCCTGCACAAGCGGAGTTCCCAACGGGTCATAGAAAGGTCCATAAGGACTGTCGGACACAGCCACTCCGATAGCAGTCTCCCCCTTCAAATCCGTCACAGGTACATACATATAAAATTTCCCGTTGCGTTCCATACACTGAGCCGCCCAGGCATCTCCTCCTGCCCACTCAAATGTTTTAAATGACAAAGGCATGGGATGTTCCGTCCAATTTACCATATCATCTGTAGAATAAAGTTTCCAGTCATTCATGGTAAACCAAGTAGACCCATCTTCATCGTGACTGGTATAAAGATACAATCGGTCATTATATACCAAAGGAGCCGGATCGGCTGTATAAGAAGTCTGAATAATAGGATTTTGCGCAGCCACAGTCAAACTGGACAACAGAGCTACCCCCATTGCCAATTTACGCCACCGGTTCTTACCATAAATCTTATTAGCCTGTATATATCTCATCAGAATTAGTTGACTCATAATTTTACATTGATTTTTTTACCCGTATAATTAATTGTTTTTCTTTTCCATCTGCCGTTTTCAAGAGGAAAGTCCGTTCATGGAGCATTCCTTGATATTCGCCTTTTCTGCTTTCAATCGTAAAGGTACGCTTTTTGTCATTCCATTTCATCCATATTTCTGAATAAGCCCCCTTTTCGTAATTATAGTTATCAAACTCATCTTCATACAAACAGAAAGTACCATCTGCACCAGGATAAATATGAATATCCAGCTGTTGCCATGATTTCTGCCGGGCATACTGCACCTCCGGTCCGATAGGAATAATACTTCCAGATTTTACATACAAAGGCATCACATCCAAAGGAACTTCTTTCTGCACAGATACACCTCCTGCCAGTTTCTCTCCAGTCCAATAATCATACCAGTCTGCTCCCTCCGGCAAATACACTTCGGTAGACTTCACTGACGAAAAATCAGAAACACGTTCTTCGCCCTGCATTCCAGTGTACATCGGGTCCGTTACGGGCTTCACCAGAATGGACTTCCCGAACATATACTCATTGTTCATGTCCCACACCTTCCTGTCTTTTGGAAAATCCATTACCAGCGCCCGCAAGAAAGTAGACTGACGTGAAGTGACTTCCCAAGAAAGAGAATAGATATACGGTAACAAGGAGTAACGAAGATGAATAAACTTTGCAATCGCATCATAGTAAGGCTCTCCTTTTTTCCCGAACTGATAGATTTCACGAGGCGCATCCGCACCGTGCGAACGCATCATCGGACAAAAGGCACCAAACTGCAGCCATCTTACATACAGTTCCTTATAATCCGGATCTGCCAGTTTCTTCGGATATTCACCCAAGAAGAATCCCCCTATATCCGTATTCCAGTTCGGAATAGCGGAAAGAGAGAAATTCAATCCAGCCGGAATCTGCCGCTTAAAAGAATCCCATGTCCCTTGAATATCTCCCGTCCATGTATTCGCCCCATATCGCTGTTGTCCAGCAAATGCGGAACGAGTCAAAATAAACACACGCTTATCGGAAGAGACCTTACGCTGATGGTCGTATACCCCTCCAACCGACATCAACGGATACGCATTACGCACTTTCCGGAAACTTCCCAAGAAAGTCTCTTCATTCAGGTCTTCATCCTTGAAGTTCAGATGGTCAGGTTCCGTAGAATCCATCCACCAGCCATCCATTCCCAAGGTAAACAATCCTTTGTTCGCATATTTCCAATAGATATCACGGGCTTTTGGATTATAGGCATCGTAAACCCGTACCCCCGACAAATAATCTTCCCGTGGAGGCCACAAATCAGGTCCTGCCAAAGGCCATGTCTGAAAGTTGAAAAGCATTCCCTTCTCATCCAGTTCCTTATAAGGCTTTGTCATCGGTCCAAAAGAAGACCAGATAGAGATTATAGCCTTGGCATTCATGCCATGAATATCCTCCATCATTTTTTGAGGATTCCAAAACTCCCCGTTCAGGAATTCCATGGCATTCCACAGATAATTTCCACCCCAATACTGCCAGTCCTGGATGATACCGTCGAGCGGAACCTGCAACTCACGATACTTGCTCACCACTCCTACAATCTCATTCTGACTCTTATACCTTTCCCGACTCTGCCAGAAACCATAAGTCCAAAGAGGGAGCATCGGTACCTGACCTGTCAGTTCACGCATATTGGCTATTACCCCGTCGGCGTTACCACCGGTCATGAAATAATAATCGATGAACTCTCCTACTTCCGATTCAAAAAAGGTTGCCTTTTCATTATCAACAAACCAAGTAGGAGAATAATTGTCCCAAAATACACCATATCCTTTCACAGACTGGAAGAATGTGACCACATCTTCCACGTTTCCTTGAATAAGATACTTATCCTGATTCCGCTGACTGAGTTTTCCACTCTGCATCTGCCCCAAACCATAAATAGGCTCATCCTTGTCCAACTTAAAGACCTGTTTGATACGGTAATCGCCCGTATTTACTCCTTCTTTATATTGTATTAACACAGGTTTTTCCTGTTCTTCCAGCAACTCGGCTCCATTCTTGGTTTGGAAAGACACATTCCCAGTTTCTTTATCCAGCAACACCATTACTTCCGATGACGTAACGGTATATTTCCCGTCGGCCTCCCCATAAGAAAGTTTGCATTTACGAGGAGCCAATACCACTGAAAGATTATTACGCTCTGGTATCGTATCGGAAGAAGAAGGATATTTCACCACCCGAGCTATCTCGGGGGTATAAAATACAATTTCTGTCACCAGCTTATCTTCCTCCATATTCAATTTAAGCCCACGTGCAGTTTTTGTAAGCACATTTCCGGCCAACAGTATTCCAGAAGAAGACAGAACAGAAGCAAACGATAAAACGCCCGTCAAAATAATAGCTTTCATATTCTCATACGATTTATTGTATTTGACCCTTTATTCCACACTCACTTACGTTTGAATTCCCAATAATCCAACTCAAACAAGTCCTTCTTATTCTCACCTTCAAAACTAAGATACAAATCATGGACTCCACTGACCGCATTGACCTCACAGGAATAAAGTTGATATTTGGACGTTTCGTTTCTCTGCGGTATGGTTACGTTTCCAACAATCTTTCCATCTGGAGCATCCAAACGAATCTTCAGATTTCCTCCCTCAAGAGGCAAGGCGGAAACCTCAAAGCGACGGGCCTTATTCTTTCCAAAATCCACCCCACGTACACAGATGTACTCTCCATTATTCACATCTACCACCGAAAGAGATTTATCCGCATTGGGAACTGTTTTCAATCCATATCCCCAAGCCATCGTTTCAGCCTCTACCTTTCGGAAAGGATTGAAGGTACCCACCTGCTCCAGTTTGGTGTCTGCCCAATAAGGCACTTCCTGAATGGTTCCATCTTCATTATAATGCATCTCAGCGACCGATACCGAACGACGTTCATAATGAGTATCCGTCTCCAGTTTCAACAAGTCATAATTCAAGCCAAAAACATACGATTTCCCTTTATAATCCATAATACCCGGATGGTTTCCACGGCTCCTGACTGTAGGACGCATGATATATCCTCTGGTCGTCCACGGACCTGTAGGACTGTCACTCATGGCATAGCCGATACCTTCCGGACAACAGGTAGAAGCAAAAGCCAGATAGTAGTGTCCATTGCGTTTATAGAACCACGGTCCTTCCTGATAATGCTCCGGAGTTTCCTTCAATTTCACGATATCTCCGGAATATGAAATCATATCCTCATTCAATTTCACATAATAACAATTAGGATTTCCCCAGTACATATAAGCTTGTCCGTCCTCATCGATAAAGACGGTTGGATCAATATCATCCCAGTGTTCTTTCTGCCATACCAGAGGTTTCCCAAGAGGGTCTTTGAATGGTCCGTAAGGACTGTCGGACACCAGTACACCGATGCCATTTCCATGAATCGGGCAATACATATAGAATTTCCCATTGCGTTCAACCACTTGCTCGGCCCAAGCTCCATTGTCACGTTTCACCCAATCAAAACTTTTGAGTGAAGCCACTGCTCCATGGTCGGTCCAGTTTACCATATCCGTAGAGGTGTACAACAACCAATCCTGCATCTTAAATCCTTCCGCATCATCCTCATCGTGAGTCGTATAAAGAAATACCGTATCATTATATACCATCGGTGCCGGATCGGCTGTATACTTTGTCTGAATAATCGGCCGCTGCGCATTTACATTCAAACAATTCAATAAACCACAACTACCACAAAACAACAGAATCTTACTGATATTCATAATATTCAAAAATTTAAGTTTTTACAAATTCATCTTTTCATTTACGAGGAGCCACACTCACTCCAGAAGAAGTCAACTCAATCGGTTGAATCGTACCATCTTCATTAAAATAAAGATACTCTACACATACATGACGACGACAATCTCCTCCCGGTTGCCCATCAAGAGAATAAGAACCATCATGATAGAAGAAATACCATTGTCCGTTCAATTCCACTACTGACGGGTGGATTGTAAAGCCAAAATTTGCCGGTCCGGTAATAAAACCTCTATAAGTCCATGGACCATTGATGTTTTCGGCCGTAGAGTAACAGATTTTTTCGGGCTGTGTACCCGGGGCATCTGCCGCATAGACATTATAATACAGATTCTTCCGTTTGAAAAGCCAGGGCCCTTCCGAGTAATTCCGAAAAGGCACTTTCTGAATCTCCCCATCCAGTTCAATCATGTTTTTCTTCAACTTCACCATATAACAGTCCCCGTTTCCCCATGCCAGCCAAGGAGTTCCATCCTCATCCATCCACACGGTTGGGTCAATATCGGCGTTCCAGCGATGCGAATCACGTGTCATGGAATCCGTAATCAAGGGTGTTCCATCGGTACGGGCAGGCTTAAACGGCCCCAAGGGACTATCTCCCACTGCCACATCAATTTTATGTTCTCCATTGTCTTTCCGATCGAGTGTGACATAAAAATAGAACTTTCCATTACTTTCCACCATCTGAGCAGCCCATGCTCCATACGGATTGGAATTAGGAAAATCGCTTGCACGCAATACCATGCCATGGGGAGTCCAATGTTTCATATCCTCACTGGAATAACACAACCATCCCGGCATATTGAACCAGCCACCCACTCCGGCTTTGTCGACACCTACATAGGCATAGGCTTTATTTTTGTAAACCGTCACAGCCGGATCTGCAGTAAATTCATCACGGAACAAAGGATTCTGACCAGGCTCATACGGACGTTCCATCCCTTTTATGGATACCTCATCGATATACCCGTCTAATACCTGCAAACTATTGGGATATCCTCCTGGAAATCCACGCCCCACAATCCACATTCCAGCATTGTGTCGCACAGCCAATCCCTGATAAGAAGTGTCTGCAAATTTATATTCCTCCTTTTCAGAAGGCTTCACCCCTAATTTCAAGACCGTTTTATCACTCTCCTTGTCATACCTCGCACAGACATACAAATCGTACCAGACACCGGCTCTTACTTCATCACCCGCTGCCATACGCACCGTTTCTCCCTTATCCGTGGCCACCTCGACAAAAAACTTTTTCTTCATCGGATCAAAACCGAGAGAAATATCCCCTGTCAACGTGCCTTTCTTCCCTTCTTTACAAAGGAAAACCTGCTCTGTTCCCAGCTGGTTACATTTAAGGCTCAGACTAACCGTCCATCCATACTGCATATCAGAGAAAGGGAGAGACTCATTAAAAGGTACCTTGAACTCACTGTTATTCAATTTCAATGAGGTTCGATTCAATCGACCTTCTCGAGTATGAAAAGGCACATCTTCACTGAAAAGTTCAGAAACCTTTACTCCTTGTTTCAACTGAAGTGTATTCCCATTTTGAGAGTCGTCTGTCACAAATGCAGGGGCGATGGAATCCGGATGTACTTCCGTAGCCAGTTCAAAACTCCAGTATGAAAGCTGTTTATATCCCTCAGACATACTCCAAGCAGTCATGGGCAGCATTGCCACACATAAACCACCGACAATATTTTGCATGTACTTTCTCATAATCCAACCTTAACAACAATTACTTTTTCATTCTCCACCAGTCAAAATTGAAAAGCTTACAGCCCTTTCTACCCTTAAAACAGAAGTACAAATCATGCACGCCCGAAACAGGCTTTCCATCTTGTTTCACCGCGGTTTCCAACGTCTTCCACATTTCCCATCCTCCGGTATGCGGAACTTGCACTTCCGCAATCAACGTTCCACCTATACTGTCGGCATGCACTTCAATGGTTCCCCCTCTCAACGCACTTGCCACACTAACTTCCAATCGGCCGGCACCCTTCTTTCCTAAATCAACTTCCCTCACCTTCAGGTAATCACCGTTATGAATGTCCGACACATAGATTCCTGTCTGGTCATTCGGTTCCGTCTTCACTCCTTCAGAAAAAGCCATGGTCTCCGCTTCCACTCGTTGATAAGGATTGAAGGTGCCTATCGGTTTTACGCCTTCTTGCGTAGCATTGATCACAGGAAAAGTTCCATCTGCATTATACTTAAACTCTTCCACAGCTACAGAACGTCCGAATCCACCTCCTCCCGGCAACTTCCCGGTATGATAAAAGAAATAAGAATTTCCTTTATAGTCAATCACCCCGCAATGATTCGTAAATGAACCTGTATCCTGCAAAGGCATGATTTCTCCCATATACTTCCAAGGACCCACCGGCGATTTACTCATGGAATATGCAATATGTTCCGGAACACCTCCTGCTGCATACAGCAAATAATAATTATCCTTCCGTTTGTAGAACCACGGACCTTCCGTATAAATATCCTTGTATTTTTCTCCCTTCACACGCTTTTCCGGATTCGGAGCTCCAAAACTTTCCACAGTCTGCTCCTGCTTTTTCACCTCTCCCTTGATGGATATCATATCTTCATTCAATTCCGCATAATAGATATTCGGATTTCCCCAATACAAGAAAGCCCTTCCATCATCGTCAATATACACGGTAGGATCAATATAATCCCAACTGCCGTCACAAAGCGGTTTTCCAATGGCATCCCGGAAAGGCCCCACAGGCGAATCACCCACTGCGACTCCAATGGCCATCGCCCCTGTAAGTTTCGAATGCAGGCAGACATACCAATAGAATTTGCCATGACGTTCCACGCACTGCGCAGCCCATGCCCGGTCATCCGCCCATTCAAAAGACTCTATGGCAAGCGGAGAACCATGGTCAGTCCAGTTGACCATATCCTCCGTAGAATATACCCTCCATTCCTGCATCCAGAAAAAATCAGCTTTATCCTCGTCATGCCCTGTATACACATAAAGTCTGCCATCGTGTACCATAGGAGCCGGATCTGTCGTATAGCAGGTCTGAACAATCGGATTCTGCGCCAATAGTATGGGAGAAATTAATCCTCCCAATGCTGCCAATATTACTTTATTGCTTATCATAACTTTTTCTTCACAATTATTTCCGAGTAATTACTACACCTCCATTTTTAGGAATAGAAAGATTCACAACTTGTTTCTTACTGATAACCTGTTCCTTGACAGAGCCTGCCAGTTTATCATTATCTTCATACACACAGACAACCTCTCCTGCCGCAAACAAGGACGAAACATCAATCTTCAGTTTAACGGTTTCATCCTGTGCATTAATACCTGCCACATACCATTTACCTGCATGTTTACGTGCCATTACGATATATTTTCCAGGATATCCGTCTATAAACTTCACCTCGTCCCATGTGGTAGGCACCTTCTTCATGAAATCGACTGCCCAAGCCGGAGCATCCGTCAAATTATTAGGTGCCAATGCAAAATGTTGCACCGGACTCTGGAACAATACCGCCGTAGCCAGTGCAAACACATCAGAAGTGACTCTCATCCGTCCACCCGGCTCATTTTTCGCATTATAATATTTATTCAAAGTACTTCCTCCAAAATCCATGCTCCCAATCGTGTTGCGCACAAACGGATGAATGCATGCATTGAATGCTTCCGCATCACAGCTTCCCTGCGAGAAATTCATATTCTCACTGGCCAATACCGCTTCACTGGCCGCATAATTAGGATACATACGTTCCCATCCACGCGGAATAGTACAACCATGGAAAATGACCAAGAGTCCATAATCATTTGCATCGGCTAAAATATCTTCATAAAGCTGCATGGTGACCTGCTTGTCACTACCCACAAAGTCAACCTTGATTCCTTTAATACCGATACGCTGCATCCACTTCATCTCTTTTCGACGGGCAATAATGTTACTCATCTTTCCACGAGGACCTTGAGGCGCATCATTCCAGTATCCATTGGAATTGTACCACAAATACAAGCCTACATTCTTCTGTTTGGCATAAGCGGCCAGCTCTTCTATTTTATCATAGCCCACCTGCGTATCCCAAAGCGCATCGACCAGTACCGTACGGTAACCCATCGCTGCACAGAAATCTACGTAACGTTTCTGGTCGTCCATATTCATGCTGGCATCGCCCGCAATAATCCAGCTCCAGGTTCCACAACCATATTCAGCCGCATAATCTTTCGACGGTTCATACAAAGGTTCTACCACATCAAACGGTACGGTTGTTTCTACGATAGGAGCCAGCGTTGGCCCCAAGGTTATGGTACGCCAAGGAGTCTTGCCCGGAAGAGCGATTCCTGGAGAGGTTGTACCATTACCATTAAATTCACCTTCCTGCGGAAAACCAATGGTATAAAGTCCGTTCTCGTGTCCGATCAGGCGACTGCCACAATAATAGCTGCTCACCCCAGTTTCGGATATTAATACCCAACCTTTGTCAGAATTTTTGAATAGACAAGGGAATGTGTATCCTTCCCCCCAGCCATTTTTTCCCATCGTATCATCTACTGTATATGGAGTCTCATAGCTGGGAGAAGTTCGGGCAAAACCACCCATCGGCCCACTTTGCGGACACAAGAAGGTAGTCGTTCCTTCCGGCAACACAAAACCCGTAGCTTCCTGCTGCACGACGCAACACAAGATATCTTTCTTAGGATACACTGTATATCTGAAAGCCACGTCATTGTTACTTACCCGGAATTCCACATCAAAAACCTTCTGTCCTTCTTTGGTAAACGGAATGACAGCCGATTCAGCCACATATTCCACCTTACTTTTTTTGATGTTGGGTAAGCGGTAGTTTTTTCGGATAGCAGCCTCCTTGATTTCACCTCCCAATGACAAAGAAGAAGTAAAATCATCGATAGTGGTCTTCATACCCAACGGAGATTTCTTGATAAAAGCCACTCCGTCATAGAATACCTGATAAGAAGGAATTCCACCTTCATCCGAAACAACCACTTTCAAGCGTCCATCAGGACTTAACACATCTTTTTCACCTGCATATAGCCCGGTTATACACATCATTGCCGCAAAAGACGATAACAATACACGTTTTATCATAGACATTAGTTTTTAATTTAAACTTATATACCTCTACTTAAATTCTTCTAAACGAAATTTATCTATTCCTATTTTTCTTTTTCTTCATCCAAATTCACTCCCAAGGCCTTCAAATCCTTCTCCAATGCTTCAGACTGATAAATATGCAGATAATCATTCGAAATGATTTTTCCATCGCGTCCCACAAGTATATAACGTGGAATGCCATTGAAACTAAATAATTCACGCAAGCGCTGATAGTCGGATGACGGAATGCGATAGACAGCCTCTCCTTTTAAATTCTTTTCTACATATTCTTTATAAGGTTTCTCCGGAGACTCACCTTCACTGGTTATAAATATGAACTGCACATCTTTATGCCCTCTCCATTTCGCTCTCAAGTCTGCACTTCTCTCAATTGCAAACCGACATGGTCCACAACCGGTCGACCAAAAATCAACCAACAAAATCTTCCCTTTATAAGATTCCGTAATTTTTCGAAAAATATCCGTTCCTTCACAAGGGGGTAGTTGGTAAGGTTGCTTCTTGAGATACTCCTGATAAGAGCTTTCTATTGCCTGTGTCAGCACAGGATAAGTAATCATTGCACAGAAAGAATCCTTCAGACACGACATCGTCTGTGTAGTTTTCAAATCCTGCTGAGTCACTTTTTTGTTAGCTTCCGCCTCCAACACTGTACAAATCTTATTGCACAAAACCAACTGCCACAAAAAAGGTATTTCATTCATATTCAAATACTCCATCAGAATCTCTGTCTGTATTTTATAAGGATAAAACATTCTCTCCGCAGTCTGTAAAGGAGTCATATCAGATGGAATTACCATTCCATAGCATGCTTTGAATTTTTCATACGCCTGCTTTTGCAACCAATCCATAAACGCAAAACGATTGATAAAGATGGAAGCTTTATTTACAGCCAAAATTTTTTCATCATTAAGCGGCATATCGCGCAAAAAGCTGAAAAACTCCATGGGTAACGGCGCCTTTCCGGTAGTATCATTCGCTAACCCATAAGTATAATCCATCGCGTAATCCAGTAACCAATATGCTCCAGATATCTTTTCATCCAATGGCAACAACTGTCGGACCTTAAGACATACCTGTTGCTTATCCATGTATTGAGACAACTTATCGTGCCATAAACTCACAACTTCATCCCATTTCTCACGTACCTGCTTTGGAGTCAATTTACTTTCCATTTCTTTCATTTCCAGATAGCCAAGCGTAAACTCCGGTGCTCCGGCAAGTTGTCGGTTTATTTCACCCAACTCATCTCCATACATCAGATTGGACAACGGATAGTTCCAGTCTCTAGCTCTGCTGCGGGCAAGCATATCTTCAAAATCGATATACAGCGACAAAGTCTTTCCTGGTTCAAGATAAATTTTTCTATGCAGTGAATTATTTTCTCCTATCACCATTAAACATTGGGAAGGATGCTCTAAAAATACTTTTCCCTCTAATTTTCCGTCCGGATGAATCTTTATGACTACTGGTCGGTCTTTATCTTCCAGCATATCTTGTACATAAATGATACCGGTATCAAATCCCAATATAGGATCATAATGATCAAGTACCCCAGTCACATAAGTCGTATCCGAGTGAAAGAAATGAGTAAATCCCTCCTCCCTTCCGACTGACGTTCCCGTCTGTGGATTTTGAGCAAGCCATCTTTCTCGTTTTTCAGAAACACCCAACCCTTCTCCATCTTTTGTCAAATCAATGCCGTATGTATTATCTTCTGACGAATCTGGCCGAATCCAGTTCACCATTTTTACCGATTCCGGCAACGGAGGAAAAGTCAAGACCACATCCGTTTCTCCCGAATCCGGCATAAAAAACCGTTCACCAAACTTCATCCCTTCTATCCCTGTTGTTTGGTAACGTAAACCTGTAGACACATCTTCCAAATAAATCGTACTATCCAGGCAAACCCACCAGTGAGGACGAAATACCACATGTACGAACAATTTGGTATCAGCATCCGTTATTACCACCTTAGTTATCGTATTGATACTCCCGGTTCTCGCTTTGAAAGAAGGATTTACGACCGTCCTTTCCACCACTTTGTTCACATTTTGAGCAGAAGTGGATAAAGAAAACAAAGCGATAAACAAAGTTTTATGTAACGATATCCCACCATTCTTGTTTTATAAGTTCTTACTTTTTGTTTCAAGTATGAGAACCCGCAACAGGAACAACCCCATTGCGGATACTCATTCTTTATAGATTCCCATTGAGAATAATTATTCAGTAAGCAAACGCAGCATGAAAATTCCACCTGCCACATTATTGTCCTTACTTCTAAACATGACTTCAATCTGATTCTTTCCTTTTACCAGAGCTTCGGGCAATTTATATTCCACATCCACAAATTCTTCCTTGTTCCATTTGCCCACGATATTCTCAGTCGCCACAACCGTACCATCGACCACAATTTCAAAATTCCGGTTACCTTGTTCATTCCCCCAATAAGTAGCCATAAGGGAAGAAGGCTGCTTGCCGTTGGTAGAAAGTGTGTATTTGAAATACCCTCCATTGCGGGCATCCCTCCACTTCTTACCTTTCAATAATCCGGTTTCAGAGTTCTCCTTCACCATCTTATGATCCACTTCAGGCTGCTGTTCACCGACACTTACCGCATCCAACGTACGCGCATCCAATGCCATCAACCGTTTTTCCTCTTCTTGTGTACGCTTCGTATACGCAGCATATCCATCTGCCGTCATGCATAACCAATACATCATGTATCGGCAATCATGAATACGGGAGAAGGGTTCCAACACCAGACCGTCAAACTTCGAATCATTGAATATGCCCGACAATTTATAACGTAAAGTCTGACCTTCCATGGGTTTCAGCCCATTCAGGTAATCGGTCACCTCTTCTTTACTTCCAATCAAGACCGGAGTTTCACTTAATGGCACCAACTTGCCTGAAGCAATATGTCCCCAACGCCCGTCATCTGCCACCAAGCCATCCAAATTATCTGTACCTACAGATGCACCCATCAGGATAGGACCACGCATAATGGCCACAAAATCATCTTCTCCCTGAAGAGTTTCCAGTCGCATTTTCATGGGCAAGAATACTTCCACCTTATCGCCATCTTTCCATTTACGGTCAATACAGATATAAGAAGAACCGTCTGTCTTTTCCGAAGCCTCCACTACCTTTCCATTGCATTTCACTTCATATCCTTCTGTGACCCATGCCGGACGTCTTACCAACAACTTGAAATGACGAGACTTTCCGCCTTTCAATCCCACCGTAAATCGAGAGGTCTCCGCATCAGGAAACTGGGTTTCCTGCGTAATCGTGACTTTCTCCTGTTCCCAGTTCAGCCGTGAAGGAATGAAAAGATTGACAAACAGCGAATCAGAAGCATGCGTATAAATAAACTCCCCATACTTCCCATGATTCTCCATTCCGGTACCTACGCAACACCACATGGCACTGTTAGGCTTCGAGTACACCCGATAGTGTGCCGGACGAGCCGAAGTGAAGTACACGTAACCACCGTGTTCCGGATGCTGTGTTGACAAAATATGATTATACAGGGCTCTCTCATAAAAGTCCGTATATGTAGCCTTTCCTGTCATCCGGAACAAACCTTCCGTCAGTTTCAACATGTTATACGTGTTACAGGATTCCGGACCTTCCCGCACTTCTACATGACTTCTGAAATCGTCCATGGCCGAAAAATACTCCCGCCGACTGTTTCCGCCTAACGCCAGCGAACGCTTGCAGGCTACAATGTTCCAAAAGAAATCGGCTGCATCCAAGTATTGATTATCTCCACACACTTCTGCAATACGCTGATACCCGATAACTTTCGGAATCTGTGTGTTCGCATGTATATTGTCCAGATTATCCTTGTGTGCTGCCATACTATCGAACAACCACCGATGAGAGAAACGCTTGGCCGTAGTCAGATATTTCTGCTCACCCGTAATCTGGTAGGCATCGGCAAAAATTTCATCCATTCCCCCAAATTCATTGGCCAGCATCTGTTCCATCTGATTGTCTGAAAGTCCTTCTGTGACAGAAATACCCCAGTCACACAATTTTAAGAACATACCCAGTGCTTCTTGATTTCCCGTATACATCCAGGCATCCCTCAATCCGGCAAAAATTTTATGTACGTTATACCACGGAGCCCAATATTTCCAGATGGACTCTACTTTTCCGTTCTTAATATCCGTCCACAGCACCTTTCCATTAGGAATACCTCCGATATAGCCGTCTCCATTGCTCTCCTGGCAACGTTTCAATTCACTCAGCATATATTCCATCCGCTTTTTGCATTCCTCATTGCCTGTAGCTGCATAATTCATCGCCATAGCCGATAAATAATGTCCACCAACATGTCCGTCCAGACCGGCCCAGTTAGGAAATGGCTCCGCTTTTACGGGCAACCCTGCTTCTTTCAAGAAAGGAGCCAGGAGGCGATCTACATCATATTCCATCAAGACCTTGAGGTTTAATTCCTGAGCATGCTTAAACGGTCCGTCAAGCAATTCCACATCCCCTAACGGAAAAGTATTCCTGTACAATCTATCTTGAGCCTGAATGTTTGAGGAGATACCATTCCACATCATCAAACACAGGCATCCTGCAATCAAATTCCGTTTCATCATTCCAACCTTCATAAAATTCCAAATCCACAATTACTTCTTAATGTGTTTATAATCGAAGAAATCTATATCCACAAAACCTCCCAGAGTCTTTGTTGCATAATTAAACAAGGCAAATTTGGTTCCCATAAAGAAACGACGATAGTCAAAAATCATTTTGAAATCAGAACCGATTTTCTTCCAGTCCTTATTATTGTAACTATAATAGAAACAGGCCATGTCCTTGTTCAACCTGAAATCTCCATCCAGACGAAGGTATATCACATCCGACGTCAAGTCGACAGTCTGCATCACATTCCGGTCGATACCTGTCACGGCCTTGTTCGTGTCATCCAGCCGGACACTTTCCGTCTTCATGGTCAGGTATTTCCGGTTCCCTTCACAAGTCACGGACAAGATGCCCGCATCTCCATTAAAGGCACTCAGTCCGGCTACATCTCCATCCTTCATGCCTGAAAGGTCCATACAAACAACTCCCGAACATTCCGGCCCTTCCATGCGCTGAGTCAACGTATTGGGAGCCACAAACAAATTATCAACCACCCGTCCGGTTTTCAAACGCAAATATCCTTTGCGTTCAGTCAATGACCAGCAGTCATTCATCGGATTGTGGTTCCACTGCCAGTTCAATTTCAACTTGTCTCCGCTAAAATCATCGCTGACTACTAACCCTTCGGAAGAATACCCTTGTACAGGTTTGGTCATCGTAGCCGGCACATGTCCGTTTTCGTCACCCAGCATCGGCCAGCCGTCCACCCAACGGCAAGGCATCACGGTCAACACGCGACCTACCCCATTCCGATCCTGAAAAATAACGCCATACCAGTTCCCTTTTCCGTCATCCACAATCGTACCTTGTGCCACATACGGAAAACCTGCAAACGCATCTTCCAATATCACCTTTTTCTCATAAGGTCCGGTTATCTTATCCGCCCGATAGCATACCTGCCGGCGATTGCCTCCCTGAGGCCATGAAATCATCAGCAAATAATACTTTCCATCGTGTTTAATCACCCTACTACCTTCCAGCAAGGCATTTTCCTCCTTATCTCTTTCGAATATCTTCATATCGACCCCACCCGGCATGACACCGCTCAAATCAGGCTTCAACTCACGCAGCTGTCCGGTTCCATAAAAGATATACGCTTTTCCGTCATCATCGAAAAACAACGATGCGTCATGAAAGTGAGGAATTCGCGACAACAAGGTCCATCCCTTTTTCGGATCGGAAGTCGTATATACATATCCTTTGTAAGGAGTGTCATTCGGAGAGAAATACGCATAATACATTCCATCATGGTAACGCAAGGAAGTAGCCCACTGTCCTCGTCCGTAAACTGTCCCTTCCTTCAAGTCATAATTAGGTTTGTCATCCAGCCGATCGTACAGGTAACTGACAATCTCCCAATTCACCAGATCCTTTGAATGCATGATGGGCGCTCCGGGAACCAGATGCATGGTCGTACTCACCATGTAGAAGTCATCCCCCACACGTATGACATCCGGGTCGGGCACATCTGCCCAGAATACCGGATTAGAAAACGTTCCATCCCCGTTATCTCCACATTGCGCATTGGCCGGACCGGCCCATATACCTCCCATAGCCATTAACAGACAAGCTAACAAAAAGTGTTTTTTCATGATTATATATACTTTTACAAATGATTCGTTCAAATTCTATTTTGCGTAAACTACATACCGCTTTCCCGGCTTCGTCTTCAAATCGTATTCATACACCTTCCTCAATTCAGGTTTTTCCGGTTGTATCAGTTTCTCCGAAATCAGTGGCGCAGAAATTTCTGCCTGCCTCAACAAGTCATTCAGACAATCACCCGAAGCTTCCTTCAAGCCTTTTCCTTTCAGAGGAACATAAGACCGTAAACGAATCACTCCCCCAATTCGGGAATAGACTACCGCCTGCGTGAGATTCGTATTCTTCCAGTCCATATCCACCACGAAGCCTCCTCGGGCCACCAAACCTTTTACACTTCCCTCCTGCCACTCATTGGGTATGGCCGGCAGCAAATGTACAGCCCCGTCATGACTCTGCAAAAGCATCTCAGCCACTCCAGCCGTAAAGCCGAAGTTCCCGTCTATCTGAAAAGGTGGATGCGCATCCAGCATATTCGGATACGTACGTCCCAAAGGATATCTTCCAGCCAGACTGTCGCACGGTAACAAAGAAAGCATATTCCGGATGATTCGATATGCATGATTGCCATCCAGCATGCGCGCCCAGAAATTAATCTTCCAGCCAATACTCCACCCGGTTGCCATATCCCCTCTCTGTATCAAGGTATTTTTGGCAGCCTGGAACAATTCCGGACTTCGATAAGGAGATACCTGATTGCTCGGATACAAACCATACAGATGAGAGATATGCCGATGCTGGTCTTTCGGATCATCCACATCCTCCAACCACTCCTGCAACTGATTGTACCGTCCGATCTGCATTGGAGGCAACTGGTTTATCAAGTGCTGAAGAGAGTCACAATATGCCTGGCTTTCCTCCAATATCCGTGCCGCATGCAGCGTATTGCTCAATGCATCAAAAGCAATCTGGTTGTCCATCGTACATCCTGCCACGATGGATACCCCGTTCGGTCCATGCTCTGGAGAAACAGAAGGAGCCGTCACCATCCAACCATAACGGGGATGCTTGGTCATGAACGACAAAAGAAAATCAGCCGTACCCTTCAACACCGGATAATACTCCCGCAGAAAATTCTTGTCACCGGAATACAGATAATGCTGCCAAAGATGCTGAGCTACCCATGCCCCTCCATTGGGCCACATACCTGCATCTGCAAAATCCACCGGTCCGGCCGCCCTCCAAATATCCGTATTATGGTGAGCTACCCATCCTTTGGCCCCATACAACACACGGGCTGTTTCACTTCCCGTTACAGAAAGGTCACGTGCCATCTCGAAGAAAGGACGATGCGTCTCCGACAGGTTAGTCACTTCTGCCGGCCAGTAGTTCATCTCCGCATTAATATTAATGGTGTACTTGCTGTCCCAAGGTGCATACAAATCCTTGTTCCATATACCCTGTAGATTTGCCGGCTGGCTACCTGGCTGCGAGGACGATATCAACAGATAACGCCCATACTGAAACATCAATGCAGCCAGCGAACAATCTTCTACCTTATTGAAATCATTGATACGTATGTCTGTTTCCCTCTTCGAGAATTCAGAAGAAGGCAAACTCAGATCCACCCTTCCGAACTGCTCAGAGTAAGTTTCCTTATGTTCCTTATACAATATTTTATTCGGTTTGCCCCAAGCTCCTTCGATGGCACGGCGTGCTTTAGCGTATGCATCTCCCGACACATCCTGATAATTGACGAAATTAGTTGCCGAACTCAATAAGATGGTAGCCGACGATGCATCCTTCACAGAAAGGCTTCCATCCTTGCATACCACTTTTCCATCCGACTTTACACGCATCATCACCACCGCATGAAGCGCAGCCGGAACACCTTCATGTTCCGCACCATTACAATACATGACAAGGTATTCCCCTTCATTTTTCACCTCTGAAGTCAGTGGACAAGCATATCTCAAGTCAACTCCCAAATTTTTACTTCCCTCACCCGCAGCCAGTTCAATCACCATGACATTATCGGCAAAGGAAGTAAACACCCGACGGGTATATTCCACTCCACCACAACGGAAACGGACAGAAGCCGTCGCATCCTCCAAATTCAAGTCACGAGAATAAGCATCCACCTCTCCTTCGCAATCAAAATCCATCCGCAGACTACCCAAAGTCAGGTAACGCATTCCATGCTGAGAAGGCATGAACTTTGCATCCAGCAAACTCCTGGCCTCTGAGTTTTTCCCTTCAAAAATCAGTTTTCTCACCTCATTTAAATAAGCGGATGCCCCTTCTCTATTATTATTGTAAGGACCACCTGCCCAAAAGGTTTCTTCATTCAGCTGAATTTCTTCATGTGCAACTCCTCCAAACACCATTCCTCCTATATGAGAATTACCTACAGGCAATGCTTCCCACCAGTTACGTGCCGGAGCCGAATACCATAATTTCAAAACCTCCGTCTCTGCAGCGATTAACCCCAAGACAGAAGCTATCAGAAGCACACATACACACAGAACTTTTCTCATAGATACCTATCGTTTATCAAAAGTCCTTGACACAAAAGGCAGACACATATACAAAGCAGAATGCCAATATTCCCAGTCGTGCCCACCGTCTCTAACTCTGAACTGACAGGGGATACCTGCCTTACGCATAGCCTGAAAGAACTCAATATTCCGATCAAGCAAAAAATCATCATCTCCACAGTCAATGAACCATCTCACCGATTTTAATGCCTGAACCGTATTTTCCTCCGCCTCTGCCACACGTTTTATGCAACTGCGGTCTATCACGGCACGGGTTAATATAGCCAGTTTGCTGTTTGGATTTTCAAAACGAGCCGCCCCTTCTTCCGGAATAGACATCAGCGCACTCATGGCATAAACAGAAGCAAACTTATCTGCATGCCACAAGCCATAACCTGTGGCCCCGCCACCGCCCATAGACAACCCAGCTACGGCACGATTTTCCTTATCACCGATTATATTGTATTTACTTTCCACATGAGGCAAGAATTCTTCAAAAAAGAAATCCTCATAAAGCCAACCCGGCATGTTAAAAAAGCCGTTCCAGACTTCCTTGTAAATATCACCACCTGCGTCCGGCATCACAATAATCATCTCACTGGCCTCCTGTGCATAAATCAAACGGTCGGCCACTTCCTGCACATGTCCGCGCCACACCCAATCCTGATTGGTCTGCGACATGCCATGGAAAAGATAAAGTACCGGATATTTCTTTCCCGGAACTTCACCGTATGAAGGAGGCAGATAAATGGAACAGACTCTTTCCGTATTCAATTTCTTACTAAAAATCGTATCATTCACTACCCTGCTACGTGAAAACAATGAGACAGGAATCAAGCCTAAAACAGACAAAATAACAATAAAAACATGTTTATTCATAGACATAAATTTTAATCTACACAAAAATACTTCACACATAGAAAAATTACAAGAATTTACGTTACCAGTACTTTTGTTTACGTTACACACAGCACCTAATCCATTTACAAAACGTACATTTTATATATCCTCAGATTACATTTCACCTTATAATACGCTGTTTTACATATATTTACAAAAGCTGTGACTTCATTCCATAAAATCAGCCACATCGTAACATACAATAAGAAATCTGCAACATACCGTCACATCCCCCCCATACAAAACACGTACATTTGCATTTAGAAAGATTACACTTCATTTAACCACAAAATCATTCATTTAATTACAAGTTTAATTTTTTATCATGAGAAATCAATTTAAACTACTTACACTAGGGACATTAGGTCTTCTGGCCGCCTCTTGTAGTAACAAGGTGACTATGCCTGAACCTGGAGTCCCGGTTTTCGGTCAGTTCACCTACACAGGAAAAGATGCGGTGTACGAAAAAAATCCACTCAACGAAGGCGAATTCTACAATCCGATACTACAGGGCTGCTATCCTGACCCCAGTATCTGCAAAAAAGGTACCGACTATTACCTGGTATGCTCTTCTTTTGCCATCAACCCCGGAGTGCCCATTTTCCACTCCACCGATTTGGTCAACTGGAAGCAGATTGGACATGTGCTCGACCGTCCGTCACAACTCAAAGTAGAAGATTCTGGTATCAGCGCCGGCATTTACGCCCCCACCATACGATACAATCCCTACAACGATACCTTCTATATGATTACGACCCAATTCTCAGGAGGTATGGGAAACATGATTGTAAAGACTAAAGACCCCATGAAAGGATGGGGCGACCCAATCAAACTGAATTTCGAAGGTATCGATCCGGATATTTTCTTTGATGACAACGGTAAAGCATACGTCACGCATAACGATGCACCTGAAAAGCCGTTATACGAAGGACACAGAGTAATCAAAGTGTGGGAATATGACTTGGAAAAAGACCAAATCATTCCCGGAACAGACAAAGTTGTAGTAAACGGAGGCGTGGATTTGTCTAAAAAGCCCATTTGGATAGAAGCACCCCATCTTTATAAGAAAGATGGAAAATATTACCTCATGTGTGCGGAGGGAGGTACAGGCGGCTGGCACAGTGAAGTCATTTTCATCGGCGACAGCCCGAAAGGTCCGTTCAAACCTGCACCGGAAAATCCGATTCTTTCCCAACGTCATCTTCCGGCAGAACGTCCATTCAAGGTAGACTGGGCCGGTCATGCCGACTTAGTAGAAGGTCCTAACGGACAATACTATGGCGTATTTCTTGCCATCCGTCCAAATGAAGCCAACAGAGTAAATACCGGTCGTGAAACCTTCATACTCCCTGTCGACTGGAGTGGAACTTTTCCTGTCTTCAAAGGAGGCTTGGAACCTATTCAGCCCAAACTAGCTATGCCACAAGGCGTGAAGAATGAAACCGGAAAGAATGGATATTTCCCTAACGGAAACTTCACTTATACAGAAACCTTTACGCAAAGCCCGCTGGATTACCGATGGGTAGGAGTCAGAGGAGCCAAAGAAGGATTCATTTCTACCACAGCAGAAGGACTGAAAATAACGCCTTATGAAACCAATATTAAGGCCGTGGCTCCCACTTCCACTCTATTCTATCGTCAGCAGCACATTAATTTCACCGTCACTACGACCCTGAAATATGTTCCCCGCACTGAAAAAGATCTTGCCGGAATCGCCTGCTACCAAAGTGAGAAGTTCAACTACGTATTCGGACTGACCAAGAAAGGGGAAGAAAACTACATCGTCCTGCAACGGACTGAAAACGGAAACTCTTCTACTCTTGCCAGCGAAAAGATTGAAAAGGATACTCCTGTCAACCTGCGGGTAAACGCTGAAGGCGACAACTATACATTCAGCTATTCCGTAAAAGATGACAACTATCAGACCGTAGGAGGAACTGTTTCCGGAGATATCCTCTCAACCAACGTAGCCGGAGGATTTACAGGTGCCATGATTGGATTATATGCCACCACATCCAATGATGCGGAAGCGTTATAATATGATATTTATTTTGCTTTTCCAATCAATAAAATCAGCCCACTGACCGCTAAAAGTTGGTGGGCTGATTTTTTATCGAATACAAAACACTGTTCAATCACTGTGGAAAGATTATCTGGTAACGCCCGCTCAAATGCATAAAGGCAAACAAGCGCAACAAACCATCATAATATTTATCCAAGTAACCATCTTCATAAGGCTCATGCTTTGCCTCCCATAGTTGCTTTACAAATTCATAACATTTTACATCTGTAGCCACTAATGATACAGCAGCAGAGGTAGCCACAAGTCCTAAAGAATGACGAAGCTGTTTATATTCACCAGCTTGCAATACCTCTTTTACTGGGCTTCCATCAACATTATACTGATCTTTAAAATCATAAAGCCCCTGACTATATAGAAAGTTCTGTATTTTATTGCCATATTCCTGCTGCCATTCTTTGTCAACACATGCCCATGAATAATCCAAGGCAATGTTCATGGGCACACGCCATGAATCAAAACGAAAAGCATCCCCAATGATTCCGCTAGAATTGAGCAAAGAGCCGTCATAGTTATTATAATCAGGATTCAATCCTGTCACCGGATGAATGCTTTTATGCAAATACTCACGGCTTTTCTGGGCACATTCTCTCCAAAAGCGACTTCTACCATCATTAGCCCATCTGGCCCACACCTCATAAAAGGCTGGCAGATGATAAGACGGGTCTGTAAATCTCGATCCAAAACCTGTAGAAGTAAAAGTAATCAGCTTTTGCTCCACATTGATAAAAGGAGTCACTGCATCCATTCCGGTCTTTTGCATGGAACAATCCAAGATATTCTGTGCTTCCGCCAGATAATTGACTCCTGAGCTGTTTCCCCATCTGTTAGAAGCAAAAATCAAAGATGTCACATAATATAACTCCCCGTCGGATGCCGGTCCCTCTGAGTTACGAGTTCCATCTGTCTGACAACTCCACGCAAAATAACCTTTCAACCTTCCATCCTGATGCTGCATATATTTTTTACACCACCTCCACAAACGGTCAAATATGTCTTTCCGGTCAAACTGGACAGCTATCATCATACCATAGGACATTCCTTCCGTACGCACATCATGATTCTTCACATCACTAATATACGCCATAGAGTCGCCTACCTTAAAATAGACCTTGTTTTCCCCATAAAATACCTCATTGAAGACCTCGTTCAGTTTTGCATCTATTTCAGCCTGAGAATATCCCATCTCCGCAAAGAAATTCCGATATTGATGAGTCTCAAAAGCTCCGGCAGGCCATGGCACCGCATCAAAGCCTAACCAATCAATCTCCACAGCCTCTCCCTGCTGGAGTATAAGCCGTACGTCCTGTATTCCCTTTGGTACATCACGCACAGATTCCCTTATAATACACCAATCCTTACATGCCGGAACTTTGATTTGCGCCACTTTCTTATCTGCGACCTCCACTTTCAGTGTTCCGCCATGGAGAGACTTTACCCGCATCTTCACTTCCTGTACTGGCTGAGTACCGAAATCCACCTGATTATAACGGACCCAAGATTTCACTTTTGCCAGTTCACATTTCCATCCTTCAAATTTATTCTTTTCATCCACAAATGAAATCCCCACTCCTTTCTTACTGGCTTCACTATACCGGTCTATCTGTATTTTCATACGTGCATTTGTCACGCCTACTCCTCTCAGTGTAGGTTTCACCTTCCGGATGGTCCCATCCGCATTAAAGCACAAAGTATCAATCCGGACCGAACGGCGTTTGTCTGCTTCCGGCGAGAAATCGTTATGATGATAAAAAAGGTACCACTGGCCTTTGTATTCCACCACAGAATGATGATTGGTCCAGCATCCCGTAGGAGATTCATCCATCATGATTCCTTTGAAATCAAACGGCCCCATAGGTGAATCTCCCATTGCATAAGCCAGAGTTTCCGTCTTATCCTTTACCCACGGGAAAGTCAGATAGTACTTGCCATTTCTTTCAAAAACAAATGGTCCTTCCTTAAAGCCCTCTGGAAGGCCTTCTATCAAGACCGGTTCGGAAGCCAGCTCCCGCATATTATCTTTCAGTTTTGCCATACGCAACCCATTTCCAGCCCAATAAATATAGGCACTTCCATCCTTATCCACCATCACACAAGGATCGATACCTTGAATTCCACTTATCGGCTTCCAATCAGGCATAAATGGTCCCGACGGATTATCGGCTACTGCCACTCCCACAGAAAATCCTTTTGCATTTTTCGCCTTAGCCGGAAAATAAAAATAATACTTTCCTCCTTTAAAGACACAATCAGGTGCCCACATGGAATAAGATTCACGTTCCACCCAAGGCACATTATTCTGCGATAGAATCACCCCATGGTCCATCCAGTTTACTAAATCTTCTGACGAATATACATGATAGTCTTCCATACAAAACCAATCTTTAAGACGGGCTACCGGACTTTCTATATCATGTGACGGATACAAATATATTTTCCCGTCAAAAACCCGCGCAGTCGGATCGGCTGAGAATGAATGATTAATAATCGGATTTTGCGAGTAGACTGCCAATGCAGACGCAAACAAAACAAGTACACAGATATATAGATGCCTCATAAATATCAGTATTAGATATAACAAAAAGATAAAAAAAGCTGCCCCAAACTACATGGAGCAGCTTTTTATATTCAACAAAAAATGAAATTAGTTAGCAGAATTACCATGCATATTCGTATTGGTAGAAAGTTCTGTTGAAGGTATTGGCACACGTAAATGACGAGAATAATCAAACGTCTGAGTACCGGTCAAGTTAGTCTGTTCAACCTGAAGGGCATTTTTATTCTTCAAGTTATTCAACATGATACTCTGATCCGGATCATTCGGATTATTGTACCATCTCATCAAGTTGAAGAATCTCCAGCCTTCCCAATACAACTCTACAGAATACTCATGTTTCAGAATTCGACGTACGGTATTCAATTCCATGCCTTCACAAATGACATTACCATTTGTTCCAACCACTCTACCTACAACCGGATGATCCTGCAACAGTTCATCGACAGTAGGCAATGTACCACCTTTCAAATAATCTTTACCAGCATCAGCCTCAGTCGTATTGAACGCTTCGGTATTGTTATTCGCACGATCACGCACCATCTGAATGTATTTTTTAGCTGTTGCCTCATCGTTGTCAGCTTCCAGACAGCACTCTGCATACATCAACAGAATATCCGAATAACGGATAAGACGGTCATTGATACCGCTCTGTTCCTTGCTTCTCACCTGATCAAGACTATACTTACGGCAGCCAAACCATTTTCCTCTCCATTCATCAAATGTATCGCCTGAGAACAAAGTCTCATAAGGAATCCAGTTACCAGACTTTCCTAAGAAATTACAACCGTCTGGAATATACATACCCAGATAAGCACGAGGATCAATAATATTGTCATTCTCATCACGTTCAAACTCATTGTACAGGGCCAAAGAAGGTTGTCCATTCCACCATCTGGCAGACTCAGTAGAGTTAGGTGCACTCATTTCCAATTCACGGATTGTATTTTGTCCGGTTACAACCCAGTCATTTAAGTCACCATTGGCTGCAGGGTTAAAACCGTCTGTTTCTACACTCTGACAGAATTGTACCTCAAACAACGATTCTGAATTGTTTTCATTATCTTCTGTGGCATTGTCACGATAATTATCCACCAATGAATATTTACCGGAATTAATAATCTGCCACAACACATCTTTAGCCAAGGCCCATTCTGCATCTCCCGCCTTTGCTGTACCATCCAATATCGGACGAGCCATATACGTCTTTGCCAAAAAGGCAAGTGCAGAACCTTTGGTGGCACGACCTTCATTCTCTGTTCCTTCGTATGACCAGTCGGTAAGCAACTCTGATGCATCCTGGAAGTCTTTTATCATACGTTTATAAATAGTACCTGGTTCAGCAGGAGCCAACATATAATCCCCTTCACCGGTAGTCACATAATCACGGTCAGGAATTTCATCTCCCCAGAAATACACCAGATAGAACCGGCTCAATCCACGCAAAAAGATGGCCTCTCCTTTTAACCGGTTATATAACTTCTTGTCATCTTCATTGTTCAAATCAAAAGCTCCATCCTGATTTGCTTCCAGTTTTTCAAGCGCTAAATTAGCCGCATACTGCAATACATACAAATCCTGATAACAAGTTGATACACTACCCAAGTCTGCGTTCACATTATACTGAGACAATCTCGCTGTTTCAGGTTCACCAGCAGCCGCTCCACTTGTAAACACATATTCATCACTACGTGCATTCAGCATGAATGGCATCCAACGAGCCCATCCACCAGCTCTTTGAAGAATGTTATACGCTCCATTTACCGCATAAGTCAAATGTTCTTTCGTATTATAATATGTAGCTTCGTTATCTGCTGAAGGATTATTAAAATCCATGTCAGGCTCACATGAACTCATTGTCATTAATAAAGAGCCCAAACAAATACCCATATATGTTTTAATATGTTTCATAAAATTCCAATATTTCATTATTACTTAAAATGTCAACTGCAAACCAGCAAAGAACTCACGATTTGCCCAATATGTATCTCCAGAGTAGTAATATGCTCCATCTACACCACGATTCAAAGTAGAACCATTATTGGGGACTTGCGGGTCAAACATAGAATATCCTGTAATAGTGAACGGATTCTTTACACCCAGATACAAACGTAAAGATTCAATGTGTGCTTTTGAAATCAATGCTTTGTCAAAAGTATATCCCAAGGTAATACGATTGCAACGGAAATAAGAACCATTTTCAATAAAATAATCAGATGCCATAGTATGATTACCATTCGGGTCATTCAGTACAGCACGGGGAACATCGGTATTCACATTGGCCGGCAATGTAATAGTCTCACCACCTGCAGTTGTAAAGGTTACATCTTCCGCACGGAAACGATTGTTCATATCTGCCATCTGATTCTTTGCAGCATAACCACCCATCAACTCTGTCTTCCAGTTATTATAAATCTGGTTTCCAAAGTCACCTTGCCACAACATTGAAAAATCAAATCCTTTATATTCTGCCGTAATATTCAAACCAAAAGAGCAATTCGGTAAAGAAGAACCGATAAATGTCTTATCGTCATCTGTAATTTGTCCGTCACCATTCAAATCCACGTATTTCAAATCTCCAGCTGCAGCAGAAGGTTGAAGACGTTCTCCCTTGCTATTTACATAGTTAGCGGCCTCTTCATCTGTACGGAACAAACCATCTGTCTTATATCCCCAGAATTGAGCTACCGGCTGTCCAACTACCGTCATTGTCACATTACCCGTACTACAAGCACCACCGGCAAGTGAAGCATTGTCACCCAAACTTGTTACTTCATTCCGATAAAGAGAGAAATTAGGAGAAATAGTCAATTTCACATCCCCAATCTGCTCACGATAAGTAGCTGAAAGTTCGATACCCCAGTTCTTCATGCTACCCACATTAGAATACATGGTATTGATATTACCTGTTGATTTAGGTAACTGTACGGCAAGCAACATATCGGTTGTCTTACGATTATAATAATCGAATACCAAGCTGAATTTATTATTAAACATATCAAGGTCAAAACCTACACCTGCATCTCTGGTTGTTTCCCATGATAAATCTGGATTAGCAAAATTTTCAATCAATGGGGCAGATGCATTAGAAGCAGTTCCCTCAGGATTAATCTGGTTAGGACCAAAAGTATAATATCTGTTGTCGGTTACCACTACTGACTGATAATCATACCGTCCAACCGCATTGGCACTACCAATCCAACCCAATGTGGCACGAAGTTTCAAGTTGTTCAACCAACTGGAAGTGGCATCTTTCATCCAAGATTCCTCGCTTACTCTCCAACCTACAGAGAATGATGGGAAATATCCCCAACGATTGCCTTTCTTGAACTTAGAAGATTCATCTGCACGGAAATTGGCGGTAATCATATATTTGCTGTTGTATGAATACATCACTCTGGCCAGATAAGAAAAATAAGCTTCGTTATACTGTGAACTCGTGATGTTCTGACTGTCCGGGAAACGACTTTCCGGACCAAAATCTGCATATTCATTGCTACGACCAGAAATACCCGTAGACCATCCGTCAAATTTTTCTGATACCACACCTAAAACTCCCGACAAAGTGTGTACGTCATTAAAGGTCTTATCGAAAGTCAACAAGTTTTCAATAATCTCATGTCCGCTTCCTCCTTTTGTTGTACTCTGTGAATTATATGACTGTCTTCCATTAGCGGTTCCAAGATCATGTTCCGGAATGAGAGTGGCATCATTGTTTCTGGCAAATGAATAGGTATAAGTCAAACGGTATTTCAACCAGTCAAAAATCTTTATTTCTCCAAAAATACTTCCCAATGCACTGATGGATCGATTGCGAAGCTTTTCATTTCTTAAGAACCAGATCTGGTTGACCAAGTCATTTCCGTCACGTCCATTGTTACCAGTCAAGAAGAAACTACCATCCTCATTATACACTGGAAGGTTGGAAGGAGTCTGTAAAGCATTCATCAAAGAGGCACCCGTAAATCCATTTGTTCTGCTATAATTGGCAAATATACGACCACCGTAAGTAAAACGCCCTACAGTTCCTTCTACATTGGCATAGATGTTATCCACTTTCACATCTTCCGTATGCATCTTATCATCATTGTCTGCATGTGTGGCACCAATACGATAGCTGGCATATTTACTACCTCCACTTACTGACAAGTCATATTTCTGATAGTTTGTATTGCTAAAATATTCATCCCACCAGTCTGTGCTACCAAGCGGACTACTTGGATTTGCCACACCTGCCGGAACTGTTTTATTCCATGTGCCATTGGCAATTGCATTCGCATCGGAGGAATTATAATAAAGTTCATTTACATAAACGGCATAGTCATAAGGATTCAACATGTCTACCTTACTTGTATTTGAACCAAAACCGGCATATGCATTAAAACTTACTTTCGGTTTTCCTTCAGCTCCCTTTTTCGTAGTGACTACAATTACACCATTTGCACCACGCACACCGTAGATAGCACACGAAGCCGCATCCTTCAACACCTGAATAGACTCAATTTCATTATCATTCGGAATGTTACCAGAGGCGTCAATGATACCATCTACTACCCACAACGGGTCTGTACTACCTGTAATAGAAGAAGTACCACGAATACGAATCTTACCACCTGATACATTCACACCTGCCGTACTACCCTGCAAGGCATCTGTAATTCCACCCGGAGACTTCAAAACTTCCTTTGGGCTCAAAGTGGCAATTGCTGAAGTCAAATCTTCTTTTTTCTGAGTACCATATCCTACTACTACGACATCATCCAGTAATTGCGTGTCTTCTTTCAACGTAACAGTCAAATCTGTTCTGCCAGCAACCGAAATTTCCTGACTTTTATATCCTACAAAAGATACCACAATCACCGAATTAGAAGGTACATTCAATGTAAATCCCCCTTCAAAATCTGTAATTGTACCATTAGTTGTACCTTTCTGAAGCACACTCGCTCCAATAACCGACTCCCCAGTTCCATCTTTAACGACTCCTTTTACGGTAATATTTTGGGACAAAGCCCATAAAGGAATCATACAAAACAATATGAGTAGCCATGTAAGGCGTAATCCAAAAAAGTTTTTCATCATAGTTGTATGTTTAATAGTTAATAAATTTCTCTCTTACCAAGTATGTCTCTTCATTTTTCTTTTTAATGTTTACATAAACATAAAATTCACTTTCAACAAAGAATTTTGTTTCATTACAATTTTCTTAAGAAGTCGATAGAAAATAAGAACAATTTTATAAGCCCTTTCTTCTATATTGACTGAAGCAGCAAAACAACTAAAAATAGGGAAAATATCCAGCTATACACTTTACTTCCCCGTCAGTATACTTCAAGGTATCATCCTCCATCATCCATTGTAGTGTCCATATGCATTTTCATTTAAGATTACACAATTACAAATCATTTAACACGCCACAAATGTAGTTCTTAATAAATGAAAGGAATTATACCATATTACAAACACGCATATTACATGTTACATCCAACTCACACGTGTAACATTTTCTTTATCCCATGATACATTCAGGCTATAAAACATAAAAAAGGGCTTTTCAAGACCCATAAACGCAAGTACGTTTTACTTAAAACGCAAGTGCATTTAAAACAAAACGCAAGTGCGTTTTCGAGCAAACGTACTTGCGTTTTTCACGAGGACTCATATCTCCTCCAATGTATTCAAAAATCCTCAAAATCCAGGGAAATATCCTCTCAGTGCTTCCACATATTCTGCCATGGCCTCCCTGCCTTTTGCGGTCATCCGGCAAACGGTACGAGGTTTCTTGCCCGCAAAACTCTTCTCAATCTCGATGTAGCCGGCCTCATTCAGTTTGTCGAGCTGAACACTGAGATTACCCGCCGTTGCCTGGGTCTGCTCTTTCAGGTATACGAACTCGGCTTCCTCCACCGACAAAAGAATGGACATCACCGCCAGCCGCAACTGGGAATGGAGCAACGGATTTAATTCCTTCAACATACCTGACGGGCTTTACGGTTCAAATAATGGCCGGGCAAAACCATCATCACCAGAAACGACAATCCGAAATACAGATTCCAGTCGACCGTGGAAGACTGGTGGATGGTGTAGGCCATCAGCATATAGATGGCAAAGCAGAAAGCCACCAGCGGACACCACGTCACCAGACGGCTGCGGATAACCACACCGGTAATGGAAACACCGATGCCGCAATAAAGCAAGGAAAGAGGAAGCATCAGTGAAAAATCCACTCTTCCATAATAAAAGGTCAGCAAGCACATGATAAGCACCGTCAGCACAAACAGACTTCCTATCACTTTCCAGACCTGCGTAATGGCACGGTCTGTATAAGTAATCACCTCCGCGACCTGCCGACGCTGTTCCCAAAGCATGAAGCCCCAGAACAAAAACATAGTGAACCAACCAAAATTCCAGCGGGAATCACCCGTGTAGTACACCAACAAAAACAACAATACTGAAAGGGCGGTAGTAAAATAGCCCCAGTAAAGAAACTGGTTGCCACTGCCCACTTCCAGATTTTTCCGTGTGGAATGAATCATCTGTGAAATCAGTTCCAGACTTTCCCGTTCTGATAATCTCTTTTCTTCCATAAGGCACTCATTTGTTTTTAGTTTTTCAAAAATAATGTAGTTTATCAAATAAACCAAATTTTCACTTAAATTCTCGGGCCACCATACCAGTGACAAAACTTCTCAATAACAAGCATAAACTCCACAAACGTTTCATTATTTTTCCTCCTTATCCGTGTAATACCATGAAATGATTTCCATGGAAAGACTCAGGCCCCAGCCCAAGGCCACCCATCCTACCCACCAGCAGTGCGGGGAGGTTGCATAATTCAACACTGCCAGGAAAAGATTCATCACCACATATCGCATAATTTTTAGCTTTAAATGTGCAGGCCACCGGCGACAACACCGCCCCCATTTTTTAATCGTTTCCATCATTCCTCCTTTTGATTAAACAAAACAGTTTATATTATAAACCATAAATTGATAAATAAAAGCAAGGAGGCGCGCTTCTCTCTTGCTTTCACTGCAAATATAAATAAGTTTATTTTATAAACCAAACAAAAGCGGAAAAAATAAATAAAAAAACCGTTCCAGCTTGAATGACTGAAACGGTTCTTATTATATAATAGGTATACTCTTATTTATTTCTGCAAATTCACATTCGTCAACAATTTACCTTGATACTCACCCGTCAGCGTCTGCAAGAAAGCAACAATCTGCTTCACTTCCTGCTGCGACAAATCTACACCGACTTCATATTTTCCCATGGCTCTGACAGCATCTTCCAGTGTAGCCTGAGTGGCGTCATGGAAATAAGGCGCAGTCAGTGCCACATTGCGTAAGCCGGGCACTTTGAAGCGGTAACGGTCTCTTTCGTTCTTTGTTTCCTTGAAACGACCGTTGTCTTCCACGGTCAGTTCCGTACCACGGTCGGCAAAATAGTCCTGCTTGATACCCATCAGTTCATACGACTGTCCGCCCATGTTCTCGCCTACATGGCAAGTGGCGCAATTGTATTTCTTGAACAAATCATATCCGGCCAGTTCTTCGGTTGTCAACGCTGCCATATCCCCTTTCAGGTATTTGTCGAAACGCGAATTCGGCGTGAGCAGAGTTTTTTCAAACTCCTGAATGGCATTCGTGATGTTGGCTTCGTTAATGCCGTCGGGATATACTTCCGTAAATGCCTTGCTGAATGCCGCATCTGCTTTAAGCTTATCACAGATTTCATCGAACGACTTGCAAGCCATTTCTACCGGGTTCAAAGGAGGTCCAGCTGCCTGGTCGGCCAATGTAGCGGCACGTCCGTCCCAGAACTGCACAAAATTATACAACGCATTGAAGACCGTCGGTGCGTTCACACCTCCATGCTGTCCGCCTACACCTTCCGAAAACGGCTTGTTGTCTACTCCACCCGTATTCAATCCGTGACAAGAGGAGCATGACACGGTATTGTCGGCCGACAAACGTACGTCGTGGAACAGCAGGTTACCCAATATCACCTTACGCATATCCACCGGCACGGAATCCTGCACCGGACGAATTGCCTCATTCGTCCATTGCTTGTCAGCCAACGGATTGGGGTAGAAAGTTTCACGTTGAGATTTGACCCACGCAAGCGCCATCTGTGTTTCGGTATCGGTCAATGAAGAACCCCAGTGAACGAGGTAATACTTAGCCAACGGCATCATACCATCGGCAATCACTTTCTCCACTTTGGCCAAGTCCACTTCATTGATCTTTTCGCCCTTCTTCAATGCCCCTACCATCGGAGTCATGTCGAAAGAACGATAGCCCAAACGCACATCTTCTTTCACCAATTTGCCTGCTACCGGAAATTCAGCATAGAAAGGCAACTTCGGATCGGCTGAATGGCAAGCCATACAACCGCTGCTTTCAATGATTTCTTCCATTTGCGCATTACTTTCCAAACTGGCTGAAGGTGCTTTATTCACCAACCGGTAGACCACACAAAGCACGATGGCCACCACCAGCACGGAAAGAATAATCTTCGAACTTTTTTTCATAAAAGAATGAATTTAAAATTAAACAAACAGTATATATAAAAATAACACTATGAACGAGAATACAGATGTACACTTTGCCGAGCCGCTGGAAGGTAGTTTACTCCATACCAGCACATCTGAAGCGACAGAAAAGAAACAATTAATATCCAGTACAGCATGCGGGAAGCATTCCTACGGAACAGTCGGAGGTGTACATACAACAAATAGCCCGTCCACGTCACTGCGGCCCAGGTCTCTTTCGGATCCCAGCTCCAATAATGTCCCCAGGCTGCCTTGGCCCAGATAGCCCCTGTAAGCATGCCGACGGTAAGAAAAGCCAACCCTGCATAAACCAGTTTGTCGGCTGCTTCAAGATAGTTCGCACGATGCTTAAAGAGTCCCATGCACGACAAGATAAAGGCGCATCCCAGCACAGAGTAAGAAAACATGTAAATTGTGACATGGGGAATGAACCACGGACTCTGCAAGGCAGGCATGAGAGACTGGTCATGAATTTCGGGTTTCAGAATATTGATAAGAGCAAATACCGCACCTACCACCGTAGAAAAGGACAATATCCAAGGATATTTCCAGCGGATATAGGTCAGCAGTCCGGAAACTCCCATAAAAAAGGAATACCACAACCGGGTCTCACCCATGGTGCGCAAAGGAGGACGCTGCAAGTATATCCAGAAACCGGCAATAAACACCCCAAAGACCAGGATGCCCGACAATGTCAGCAGGATGGCCCACCGGTTACGCTCTCTGGAAAACAACGCAACACCTGCCCCGCTACCCCATAAGGCTATGGCCGAAAGGGCAAACCAATGAAAATTATTCCACGTAATCATGTATGCAAAGTATTCGTTTTAATAAAGTCTAGTCATCAATATTTCTTAATATGAAGTCATTCTCCGCCTGTCGGGCCCAGCCAGAAACAGTAGGACACTTCCGCACAACATCATCACGATGCCCAGCCACATGAGGTGTTTCAAGGGCTCACGCACAATCTGGACCACACAATACCGAGGTTGCGGTGACTGCACATCATAAGACGTCAGATAATAATCTTCGGCCCAGTTTGCCGCATAAGGATGATTTACCTCCAGATGAACGGGCTGTCCGTCTATCGAAACCTCTGCAAAAAAACGACGCGGACTTCCATTGGGATAATGCTCCACGGTGAAATCAGTAAGCTGTAATGCTTTTGGCAGATAAACCTTGGTTCCTTGTTCCGAATAGGCCTCATTGCTAGGGGAATCCCGAAACACCGGGATACGCAGCGTCTGTTCTTCAGCGCTTCCTATCACTCCGGCAAAAAGGGCCAGCCACAATCCGGCATGGTTGAGTACAAAACGCCACCGGTTACGTCCCGGAAGAAATCCTCTCTTCAAGGTAATCATTCCCAAATGGGTGAGCAAAGCGAATAGGCCTGTCACAAAAATCCAGGAAGACATGAAATTGTAGCATCCCAGGCGGGAAAAGATACCCGATTTCTCCGCAGTTTCCTGGGCTGAAAGCTGAGGAAACAAACCGATAACCAGACAACCGGCCAAAAACCAGCCTAATGTCCAGTAAGTACATTGAGGAGAAATCCATAACCTAACGGTTTGGGAGGAACGCTTCTCCTTATACATATATACCATTCCTCCTATCCAAAGCAAGGCTAGGAGAACATCCAACGGAAAAGCGAAAAAGGCAAATGGAAAATTGCCAAAAACACATTGCACTACGATGGAAAGCAGCAACAATGCAATGAATAGTAAGTTAGTCTTTAAGTTCATTCATCATAGGTTGGTGAAATATCTGCAAAGATAAGAACTTAATTGAACATTACAACAAGTTTGTAAATAGAACAAAACCATTTTCCGTTAAAATTTGGAAGATGGGGTTGTTTACTCTTATTTTTCCCGGCGCATCCGGTGGCCATAGACAATAATGACCAGAAAACAAATTAGCGGAAGTACGAACGACACATTTACAGCCGGCATACCCAGCAGGGTCTTGCAATCTATCAGAGAAGCCTGCAAGGGAGGCAGCACCGAACCTCCAAGAATGGCCATAATCAATCCGGCGGCACCGAACTTCGCATCGTCGCCCATTCCTTTCAAGGCAATACCATAGATGGTGGGAAACATCAGTGACATACAGGCAGAAACTCCCACCAGACAATATATGCCATAGATGTTCTGCAAGAATATCACACCGAGCACACACAGGGAAGCTGCAATGGCAAGCACTTTCAATAATTGGCCCGGATTGACATATTTCAACATCAAGGTACAAACAAAACGGCTGATACAGAAAATGACCATGGCGATAATGTTGTATTTCTGTGACAAAACTTCAGCCGCCTGCTCTTCCATGCCTTGTGACATAAACAAACGGGTGCCATACTGAATGATGAAAGTCCAGCACATAATCTGCGCTCCGACATAAAAGAACTGCGCCACCACCCCATAACGGTATCGCTTCACGGCATACAAGCGTTTCAGGGTAGGAATAAAGTTGATGGCATGAGACTGGTCGGCATTTTTAGGCATCTTTGTCAAACGAATGACCAGCAGCATAATCAATATCACCACACCAATGGCCAGATAAGGAGTGATGAGAATACTCAAGTCCGAATCGCGGATAGCCTCAAATTCGGTCTGGCTGAGCTGGGCACGCTCGGCGGTATCCAGCGGATGGAGCTGATTCTGGATGAAATTCATGGCGACAAACATTCCCATCAAGGAACCTATGGGATTGAATGCCTGTGCCAGATTCAGGCGGCGGGTAGCGGTTTCTTCTGTTCCCATCGACAGAATATAAGGATTGCAACTGGTTTCCAAGAAAGACAGTCCGCATGTCATAATGAAATAAGCCAGCAAAAAGGGATAATAGTTTCCGGTTAACTTGGCTGGGAAAAAAGACAGGGCTCCCAAGGCATACAGTCCCAGGCCCAACATAACGCCTGCCTTGTAGGAATACTTGCGGATAAACATCGCAGCCGGAAAAGCCATGGCAAAGTATCCGCCGTAAAATGCGACTTGCACCAAGGTTCCGTCGGTCACGCTCATCCTGAATATTTTGGAGAAAGCCTTGACCATGGGATTGGTAATGTCATTGGCAAATCCCCACAAGGCAAAACAAAAAGTAATCAGAATAAAGGGAATCAGAAAATTCACCCCATCCTTTTTCAATATGGATTGGTTATTTGATGTTTTATTCATGGTATCAGATTTTTAATAAGGACAGTAGATTTTTTATCCTGTCACTTGATTTGTTGCATGATATTTCCGATGGCAGTGGCCTCAACCGGTCCTTCTACTACGGGAATTCCAATGGCTTCTTCTGTCAGCCGATTCAGATATTTGTTCTGGCTTCCTCCGCCTATAACATACAGTTTTGCAACGGGTTCCGGCAAAAGACGGTTCAGGGCCTCCAAGCCCGTTTTATAACGCAAGGCCAGCGAACGAAGCACACATTTCACAAATTCTCCCTGAGTGACAGGCGGTTTCTGCCCCTGAGTCACACAATAAGCGGCAATCGCATCTGCCATACGTACCGGACACTGGAAAACTGCCTCATCCACATCAATCAACGCCTCGGTTTCCGCACATTCCGCAGCCGGAAACAAGGTAGTATAGGCCACATCCTTTCCCTCGTCTTTCCATTCCTGCATCAGTTTCTGCAGAATCCACAATCCGGTGATGTTCTGCAAAAAACAAATCTGTCCTTCTCTCCCTCCTTCATTGGTGAATCCAGCCAAACGGGCTTCTTCTGTCAAAATCGGTTCAGGGTTCATGACTCCCAGCAAAGACCAGGTGCCTGAACTCAAAAAAGCCACTTTCTTTCCATCCACAGACGAAGGAACCACACTGGCTGCACTAGCGGTGTCATGCGAAGCCACCGCTATCACTTCCACTTCATAGTCTATTCCTATCTGTTCCTTGATTTCCTGCTTCAGGAATCCACGTGAAGTACCCGGCATGACAATTTCTCCAAAAAGATGCGTCGGAAGTCCCAATTCACGAATCAGTTTGAAATTCCAGGTGCGTGCCTTGGCATCCAGCAGCTCGGAAGTAGAAGCAATACTATATTCATTGTTGGCGACTCCTGTCAGATAATAGCTGAACAAATCGGGCATGAACAACAATTTGTCGGCGACCTTCAACAATGCATTGTTTTCCTTTTGCATGGCATATAGTTGAAACAGCGTATTGATTGCCATGACCTGTGTACCCGATTCCATATAATGTGCCGCTACATTCACCTTCGAAAAGAACTCCTCGGGCATACCCTCCGTACGGCTGTCGCGATAACAGACTGGATTCCCCAGTAAATTTCCCTGTGCATCAATCAAACCGAAATCCACGCCCCAAGTATCTATTCCAATACTTTTCAGAAAATATCCCTTTTCTACCGCCATACGGATACCGACCTTCATCTCTTCAAACAAAGAAAGAAAATCCCAATAAATATGTCCTCCCATCCGCACCTGACGATTGGAAAAACGATGTACCGTATCCAGCTGAAGTCCGTCACCGGAAAGGTAGCCGGCAATTACTCTGCCGCTACCTCCTCCAAAATCTATCGCTAAATATGCTTCTTTCATTTCGTCTTTTTTCCTAAAATATATGTGTCGAGGTCATCAATCTCTTCCGCCGTCAACGTCTTGTATTTACCTCCGGAAAGCACAATGATACGGCACGCCATTTCAAAAAACATCGCTCTTTCGAAAGCCTGGTCAAAGTCTTTTCCGCAAACCACCTGCCCATGCTTCTGAAGCAATACGGAATTATGCGACTTCATGGCTGCAATCACAGCCTCAGCCAATTCTTTGGAACCCGGACGGAAATACGGAATGACTGGAATCTCTGCTCCCACATGGCAAGGCACTTCTGCTGTCACATTAAAATCTTTGGGGGTATTTTCCATGCACGACACCACAGTAGCATAGGGTGACTGGAAATGAAGCACCACATTTACATCGGGACGCTCTCTCAACACTCCCAAATGAAAAACACTTTCCATGGAGGGTTTTACTCCATTCAACACCTCTCCGTTTTCCAGCCGGCAAACTGCCACTTTATCTTTTGTCAGGGAAGGAACCCACGAACCTGTGCCAGACACCAGCACTTCATCGCCCACACGCCATGAAAGATTACCACTGCTGCACACGGTCAATCCGGCATCACCTACCCGATGAGCCTGCTTCAAAAATTCTTCAATCTGTTCGTTTGTAATCATAATCTTATCAAGAATGGATATATAGCCGGAACAAACGGGTTCTCCCATCCGTTCCGGCAAAATTAAATGAGTTATTTATAAATAGGACCGTAATTCTGACATGCCCGGTAATCAGCTCCTTCTTTATCCATACCAAATGCATTCCATGCGGCGGGACGGAAAATCTTGTCATCTTCCACATTGTGCATGCAAACCGGAATACGCAGAATAGAAGCCAGTGTAATCAAATCCTGACCAATGTGTCCGTAACTGATGGCTCCATGGTTCGCTCCCCAATTATTCATGACAGAATAAACATCCTTGAAAGCCGGTTTGTCGCACAAGCGGGGTACAAACCAAGTAGTCGGCCATGTACGGTCGGTACGCTCATCCAGCAGCTTATGGATTTCCGGGTCGATTTCCACTGTCCATCCTTCTGCTATCTGGAGAACCGGGCCCAGTCCTTTAATCAGGTTCAAACGGCTCATGGTGACAGGCATACCTCCCTTTGACAAGAAGTTAGAAGAGAAACCACCGCCACGGAAATAGTCTCTGTTGGCCGGATACCAGGTAGTTGCTTCCAAGCATTTTTCCACTTCGCTCTCCGTAATTTCCCAAGACGGCTTCATCGCCGGATTGCCATTGGCATCGGTCTGCTGTCCTGTACCATCCAATGTGGTAGCTCCGGAATTAATCAAATGAATAATACCATTCTGTGCCAGTCCGGTCAGTTCCTTACCTGTCACACGTTTCACGGCTTCCGGACTCCAGTAGGTACGTACATCAGAGAAAATCTGTGCACGGTTGGTCAACAAATGGCCGAAGAGCATGGCTACTCCATTGCAAGCATCATTTTCTGTTGCTACCACGTAAGCCTCACGAATGCCGTTCCAATCAAAAGACGTATTCAGCAATGCTTCCGAGAAATCCCCATTGGGATAAAAGTCTGTCCACTGGCGCTGGCCCTGGAAACCGGCTGCAATGGCATTGTGTCCCAATGACTCTTCCTTGAATCCCAGTTCCTTGAGTTTCGGATTTCCAGTCATCAAATCGCGCATGATAATCGTCATTTTCACGATAAACTCCCAGTCGGCATCTTTTTCAGCACGTGTCTTGACCTTTGCTTCCACGTTGAAATCCTTTCCTTCATTCTTTTTACAATACTTTTCAGTCCATGCCATCGCCTTGGCATATTCCTCCTTATCGTAAATTCCTTCGGTCATACGGCGGATAATCTCGGTCAAATCCACTGATTCACAACGCATACCCAGATATTCCTGGAAGAAATCCGGATTGACAATCGAACCGGCAATACCCATGGACACGCTACCCATCGAAAGATAGGATTTCCCTCTCATGGTTGCCACTGCCTGAGCCGCACGGGCAAAGCGCAGAATCTTTTCGGCTACATCAGCCGAAATCGTATTGTCTTCTATATCTTGTACATCATGACCGTAAATGCCAAATGCCGGCAGTCCTTTCTGTGCATGTCCAGCCAACACCGCTGCCAAATACACCGCTCCCGGTCTTTCCGTTCCATTGAATCCCCACACAGCCTTCGGATAGTAAGGATTCATATCCATTGTTTCAGCCCCGTAACACCAGCAGGAAGTGACCGTGATGGTAGCTCCTACACCTTCACGTTCAAATTTTTCGGCACAAGCTGCACTTTCAGCTACTCGCCCGATGGTAGAATCTGCAATTACACATTCCACGGGACTTCCATCTCCGTTTTTCAGATTGGAAGAAATCAATTCGGCTACGGCTTTAGCCAGATTCATAGTCTTTTCTTCAAGGCTTTCACGAACGCCACCCTGACGTCCGTCGATGGTGGGACGAATCCCAATTTTCGGATAATTTTTCATTGATTAGATTTTTTACAATGTTCTACATCTGTTTTATCTATCTCATTTATCTATGCTGAACTGTGCTGAAATCAACATACGAGAATCTCTCTTTTATTCCTTTCAAACGGAATGGCGAAGATGTACTTCTGTGGGAAGGAATTCCTGTATGCCTTCACCCGTTAAAATAAAATTTGCTGCTTTCTGCCCCATTTCCTCCCAGTCAATACTAAGTGCCGTAATCCCCTCGTCTATCACCTCATAGGCAGGCGTATCATTATAGGCAATCAAGCCAAAATCAACTCCACATTTCAATCCTCTCTCCCTACTCCGTTTAACCACATTCACCACATCTGTTTGCCGGATAACGATATACACCATCCCTTTTTCTACTTTCTGAATCTCTTCATCATGCATCACCTCTGCCAAAAAATGATTGTCGCGGCAGTAAGCTTCAAAACTCTGTATGGAAGAATGAGGATGCTTAGATTCTTGAGGAAGCTGGAACACGATTTTACGGTAGCGCTTCAACCGTGCGGACAATTCTGACAGTGCTTTATAAAATGCTTCATCAAAATTCTGGCAAATGTAAGAATGGCTTCCTTTCTCAAACTTGCCAAAGTCGAGCAATAAGAGTCTGGAAGAAGGGATTTTATCGAATAAAGGAGAAAACCTTTCATTGTCAAAATTCATGACTACATAATAATTATATCTCCCAATGGCTTCCCGCAAGATAGTATTAAATATATGTTCATTATACTGATGAAACCAAAGATCTACTTTATATAAAACTGAAAGCTTCCTGACAAAACTATTGTATAAGGTATTCTTAAAGGGAGAATATTCATCCAGCAACAGAAATATTTTCTCTTGCCGGTTTATGACGTAATATCCCTTGCCGGGGGTAGAATCAATCAACCGCCTTTCACGCAGGTCGGCAAAAGCCTTAAATACCGTATCACGTGACACATGGTAGGTTCTGCTCAACGCATTGATAGAAGGCAAGCTCGTATCCGTCCGATACTTTCCCATCAAAATGTCCCGTTCAATGAGATCCGACAGTTGTTTTACCTTCGTGGACTGTTGCCCAAATTGTATATTCTTATCCATATCAATGTATTATCTGTGCTGAACCATGCTGACACAAAGGAAAAGATTTTATGTAAGACCGCAAAAGAATGCTTTATGTTTAAAAACAGATGAAGGGAAATACAGAAAATAAAAAAAGAGGGTGTGTCAAAAAGCACACCTTCTTTTTTACGCACAAAGCCCCGACTTTCCCAAGCCGGGGCTTTGTTATTACCTAAAGATTTTGTATCTTTAGGCATAATAATTTCCACTATGGCAAAGATACATTTTCGTCCTTACAATTCCAACCAGACAGTGCTTTTTCCTCAAAGAATAGATGAGGATATTGCAGAAAACGATCCGGTGCGTATGGTTAACGCTCTGGTTGAAAGCCTGAACCTTGAAAGTTTCAGGAAGTTATACAAGGAATGCGGGCGCAGCCCTTACCATCCAAGGATGATGCTCAAGGTCATTCTGTATGCCTACATGAACAACGTCTACTCCTGCCGGAAAATAGAAAGCCTCCTTCACCGTGACATTCATTATATTTGGCTGGCCGGATACGAGAAACCGGACTTCATTACCATCAACCGTTTCCGCAACCGGGTGAAGAAGGAAATCAACGAAGTGTTCACCCAGGTCGTACTTCTGCTCTCTTCCAGGGGCTTCATCAGCCTGAACGTGGAATACATCGACGGGACAAAGATTGAATCCAAGGCCAACAGGTACACGTTCGTCTGGAGAAAAACGGTTGAGCGGAACCGTGAACGCCTGATGAAGAAGATCCACGTCCTGTTGGAACAGATAGACGATGCCATCGCCCGGGAGAACTCATCGGAAAGCGATGAGGAAATAGCGTTCACTCCGGCCATGCTGACCGAAATGGCGGGAGAATTGCGCAGTGCGCTTGAGCAGGTTCCCGAACCTTCCACCAAAGAGGAAAAGGCTGCGCTGAAAAAGACACGCAGGCAGCTGAAAGAACTGGAAGGCCACAGGGACAAGCTGCAGGAATACGGCAATCATCTGAAGACCCTGCAAGAGCGGAACTCCTATTCAAAGACCGACAAGGACGCCACTTTTATGAGGATGAAGGAGGATGCCATGCGCAACGGTCAGACGAAGCCCGGCTACAACCTTCAGATCGGTACCGAGAACCAGTTCATTACCGATTTTGCACTCTTCCCCAATCCTACGGATACACTGACCATGATACCTTTCCTGCAGTCCTTCTCAAACAGATATGGCAGACCAGCCCGTACGGTGGTCGCTGATTCAGGGTACGGCTCTGAGGAGAATTACCGCTTCATGGAAGAAAACAGCATGGAAGCCTACGTCAAATACAGCCGCTTTCACATGGAACAGCGGCCAAGATTCAATCCGGACCCGTTCAAGTCAGAAAACTTCTACTACAATGAAGAGCATGACTTCTGCATCTGCCCCATGGGACAAAAGATGCGGAGGATAGGGACCAAACGCGTGAAAACCGCATCCGGATATGTCAGCGAGAATGCCAGGTACAGAGCTGTCAGATGTGAGGGTTGCCCGCTAAGATGCCGATGCTTTAAAGCAAAGGGGAACAGGACGATTGAACTGAATCACAGGCTCAGGATATACCGGCAAAAAGCCAAAGAGCTGCTCTGCTCCGGGGAAGGTCTGAAACACAGGGGACAGAGATGTATAGAACCGGAAGCTGTGTTCGGACAAATGAAAAACAATATGAACTACAAGCGTTTCCGCCATTTTGGGATGGACAAGGTCTTCATGGACTTTTCCTTCTTTGCCATTGCCTTCAATATAACCTCAAATCCGCAACTACGCGCCTATATGATACAGAAGCGAAAATAATCTGCATCGTTAGTAAAAAGGGGGCACAGTGCATCGAATGT
>NZ_JAOQJI010000022.1:0-62650 GCF_025567125.1 Phocaeicola fibrisolvens
TTCAGTGGGGAACTTCGGGCCGGAAAAGGTGATTTGGTGAGATACGTGCATGACGGTTTCGACCGTAACATGGAAACGGAACAAGTGCTGACCGTCCGGAACGGTAAAGTGATGGAAACGCAGACTTATCATAATTACCGGAGAGACGGACTGAATCTGACAAAGGCATATGGGGAGATTGTGCGTCGGTTTCCTTGGGAGCGGTTTCCTGAATACCGTGGAGAACGGTTCCTTTTTTCGCTAAGTGATTTTCAGACGACGGAGGACGGTCACTTCGTAGACTGTGACGTACGTTTCATTTTTCTGCGTACTTCGCGGAAAATGATAAACGACGGGAATCACCCGCTGGCTCTTGCCCTCAAAGAAACGCTGAAATCCATTTATCCGTGGGAGGTGCTTTTTATCAATGGGAAGTACACGAGTGAATATCGGAATTTTACTATGACTTTGCAGGAGAAGACGAGATCTGATGAAGGTGATTCTGCAAGAGATGTCGGGAAAGAATCGTTGAACTGAAAAATTATCATGTTATGAGAGCAAAATTATGGCTAGGGGTATTGGCTTTGTTTGCAGCGTGTACGTTGCAAGCCCAGAAAGTGAACGACCGTTATATCGAGGTGACGGGTACCTCCGAAATAGAGATTGTGCCGGACAAGATTCATTATCTCATTGAAATCCGGGAGTATTTTGAAGAAGAGTTCGACGGTAAGTCCAAGCCGGAGGAATATCGCACAAAGGTGCCATTGGAACAGATAGAGCGGCAGTTGTGGAAGGTACTGGCCGATGTGGACATTCCGAAAGAAGCGGTCCGCACACAAGAGGTGGGGGACTATTGGCGCAGACAGGGACAGGATTTTTTGGTTTCCAAGAAATACGATATCACACTGACCGATTTCAAACAGATAGATGAAATCGTGAAGCGTATCGATACCAAGGGAGTGAATACCATGCGCATCGGAGAGTTGGAAAACAAGGATATGTTGCTTTATCATCAGAAGGGTAAAATAGAAGCATTGAAAGCCGCACAACGGAAGGCCGCTTATCTGGTGGAGGCGCTGGGAAAGAAACTGGGGGACGTGGTTCGTATTGTAGAGGATGGCAATGCAGGAATGTCCTCGCTTTTCAGTGCGCAGAGTAATGTCCGTGCGTCTGATGCCGCTTCGTTCGATGGCTTCCGCACGATAAAAAAGCATTACTCCATGCAAGTGCGGTTTGAAATCACAGATTGATGGAAACCGGGCAGACAGAGCGGAAAGCCGGAGAAAGTGAGGTATGCCTTCCCGATTACTTTCGAGCGTGCCGCCAAGGTTCCCTGATCCTATCGGAGTGATTCAGGAAAATAAGTTCATCAAAATAATTATTTCCCTTTCACAAAGTTGTTGCTTAAGCGATTTTTTGTATCTTTATGGTTGTAATCAAAATAAATGCCTATGAAAATGAAACCGTTATTGTGGAGTCTGGTGGTCACTGCCGTGGTGTGCAGCCTCAGTCTGTTCGTTACACAATGGATGGGTCTTGCCGATAATTGGCGCATCTTTGTGAGCGTTTTTTTGGGGGTACTGTTGGGAAACGGTTGTAACCGGTGGTTACAGCGTGCAGCTCATTGAAAAATGAGGCTGTCTCAAAATAGAAAATAGAGATAGGGTTACTTACAATCTATAAGCTACAACATAAAAATCTCCTGCTTTTAGTCCTATAATTACAATAAACAAGGGCTAAAGCAGGAGTTTTTTTTACTTCTAGGTTTTAATCTATAAGATTTTTACTTTTGCAATTCTATTTTGAGACAGCCTCATTTTCTTTTTTCATCGGATAATCCCCGTATCCTTGTCTTTGAGCTGGATGGAGCGTTCGACGTCGCGGAACTTGCGTCCTCTGGTCAGGCGCCACGTCACGGTCAGGTTGACGAGGTTGCAGGCATCGCCGCTGTAGAGGGCGGTGCGTTTCTGTAGGTTCCGGTTCAGGATTTCCGATTCAAACAGCTTGTATTTGTGCTGGAAGGGCTGTTGCCAGATCAGGGCGAACTGCCAGTCCTTGTAGCTGTAGGCGGCCTTCAGGGTGATGTCGCCCCCGCTGTATCCCTTGGTTTCCCCTTCCAGGAACCGGGAACCGTTGTCGGCGTAGGCATGGAGGGAGAGGTTGCCCAGGTAGGCGTTGACGGCCCCTGTGAAGAAGTAGGACGTGTAGCAGTGCGTGTAGTCCTGACCGAAGTTGAAGCAGCGGAACAGTCCCCCGTAGGCCGTGACGGAGAGCTTTTCCGGCATCAGCCAGTAGCTTGCGTAGGCCATGGCGTTCAGTGCGTCAATCTCCTTCTGGTTGCGCTGGGTGTAGATGAACTGGTCGTCGGCCGTGCGTTCATACACCGCCATGTTGGGACGAAGACATTGCTTGTAGAAACCTTCCAGACTGGCTTGCAGACGGTTGTTGGTGTACGTCAGCCGCAGGAGGTGATACATCTCCCGGTTGGGCTTGAGGTCGGGACTCCCCACGGTCCACTCCATGCGGTTGTTGCGGATGGAGGCATCGCTGATTATGGCCACTCGTGAGGTGCGTTCGTTCATTTGGAAATTGTAGCTCAGTTGCAGGGCGTGGGTGAAGTTGTAGCTCAGGGCCGCTTTGGGGCAGAAACTCCAGTAGTCGTACGAATGGGCCTGCTGGCGGTAGTGCAGGTAGCTGCCCCCGATGCCTGCCGAATAGCGGAGGTTGCCCCACAGTCCCTTGATTTCGGAGAACAGGTACACGCGGTTGTGGTGGATAGGGGTGGCAGCCGAGACGTCGCCCGTATATTCATTGTTCGTGTATTTCTGGCTGTAGTTGAGGCCGGCAGACAGGGTGAAGGGCTTCAACTGGTTTTCGTAGATGGCTTCGCTCAGGAGAGAGTAGGTGCGTCCGTCCACGTCGTAACTGTAGGGCGAACCCTCGTCGTAGCTGTCTGAGGAACGGGTGCCGATGTATGTACCCACGGCGTTGAGGGTGAGCGACTGCCGGGGCGTGAACTGCTGGAAGTAGTAGAGGTCGAGTACCGGACTCCCGCTCCGGCTTTGCTGCTGTTCGAGGGCCGTGTAGGTCTGTTCTCCGTCCACAATCTGCTTCTGATTGAAATTGTTTGGCACGTGACTGAAGTCGCCGCTCAGCGAAGCCTGGAACACGTAGCGGGTGGAGTCGGCCAGGTTGTAGGTCAGCTTCAGCTGGTTGTTCAGGCTCTGGTTGCGCGAGGCGAGGTCGTTGCGCCGAATGGTATAGACCGACCCGTCGTTCAGGTGGTAGTGGGCCGTTTCCTCCGTCCGTAAGTCTCTGTAGTTCTGGTAACCGATGCTGTAGTTCAATGACAGCTCACTCTTTCCCGTGTTCCATTTGCCATACACCGTATAGTCGCCCTGGCGGGTCGTCAGCGCCTGGGTGAACGAGGTGCCCAGCGTGTATCCGTTGTCCGCCCGTCGGGTAGTGATTTCGATGACGTAGGCAATGCCGTCGCCGTAGCGCACGCCGGGGTTGTCGATGAAATGGACGGTACGGATGCTCTTCGGGTCGAGCGAAAGCATCTCTGCCTTGTCCACGATGATGCCGTTGATGCGGATTTGCACGCTTCCCCGCTGGTCGATGGCCGAGATGGTGTGTCCCACCTCGTCCACACGGATATTCGGGAGGGTGAGTTGCTGGAGCAGGCTGTAGCCCGAGCGGGAAGAAGTCTTCTGCTGTTCGGAGGGATAGAGCAGCATTCCGTCGGTCTTCTTGATAATCCGGTCGGCCTTGACCTCCACCTCGCCCAGTTCCACGGTAGGTTCCACCTCTTGCGCGAGGGCGGGGAGGGTCAGCAGCAGAAGGAAGAGGATGGCCCTGAATCGGGAGATGGTCAGCGGAAGCCGGCTTCCGGCTCCCTGCTGGAAAAGTAATCTGAGTGTTTGCATTTGTTCCTGTGTGTAAAATTCAGGAACAAAAGTAGGGGGCTGTCACGAAGGCGTCAAAAACCGACGCTGACATTTGCCTGACAATTCGCTGTCAGTCTTTCAACTCGTTGATTTCCAATGAATAGTTCCGCCCTCTGTCGGCCACGATTTTCAGTCGCGTATGCTCCTCCACGATGGGTTTCAGGCGGCGGATAAGGGTGTAGAGCGTGTCGTTGGCATCGTCTTTCTTGGGCCAGAGCACGGCACAGATTTCCTCTTTCGTGAGCGAGTGGGAGGGAGCCTGCCAGAAAAGCCGCATCAGTTGCTGCTGCATGGGAGTGAAACGGATGGGCGTATGGTCGGCTGCGTAGAAACGGTCGTCCGCGTCCGAGTAAGTCAGTCCCCCGAAGTCCTGGGCGGATTGTGTGCCCCCTTCAGCCGATAGTACGCTTCCTTCGGCAGGTTGCAGCATCGGGTTCTCCTTTTCCCGCTTCCGCAAGTACAGCATCGAGCCGATGGCCCAGAGTAAAGCCGCCGCCATCAGTCCGCCGGGCAAGCGCTGGTCGGACATGCCGAATACGGCCGCTGCCGACAGCCGGGTGTAACCTTTCAGGGCCAGCGTTTCGCCCGCCCGTCCGTTGCGGACCACCAGCGTGTCACTGCAGATGGCCTGTCCGTCCATCGAGCTGCCCCGGTAGTCGCCGTCCATCACGTCGAAGGTGAGGAAAGCCGCCTCTTTCAGTCGCGGGTTCTTCAGGTGGCGGCAGAAACGTTCGTCGGACACGGCGATGAGCACCTGTCCGCCCGACGTCTGCCGGAGCTGTTTGTAGGCCCGTATCGTATCCTGTGTTACAATCGGGTCTTTCTTTTCCAGTAAGGTCTGGGCCAGCGCCTGGTTCAGGTCGGCGGTTATCTCGTCTCTTGTCACGCGGTAGTTGTGGCGCCCGGCCAGCAGGGAAGTCAGCATCAGCGTCAGAAACACCGTGACGGGTAGTAGTCTGCGGTTCATAGAGCAATCGGGTTTGGTTTCTGCAAATGTAGTGAATTCTGTGGTTCTTCTTTGTGTCGGATTAAAATATTTATTATTTGTAATCCGTCTTGCTCCGGTATTCATTCGGAGTCATTCCGGTGGCCTTCTTGAACACACGGGTGAAATGCTGCGGGTACTGGAAGCCTAGCTGATAGGCAATCTGGCTGATGGATTCAGAGGGAAGAAGCAGCTGTTCTTTGGCGATGCCGATGATTTTGTCTTGTATGTACTCCAAGGCGGTCTTGCCCGTTTCCTTCTTGATGAGGTCGCCGAAATAATTGGGCGACAGGCAGAGTTCGGCGGCACAGTATTTCACGCTGGGCAATCCTTTCAGTGCGGCATTTTCGCCCGTGAAATACCGGTCCAGGAAGGTCTCGAAACGGGTCAGGATGTCGCGATGAGCATCCTGCCGGGTGATGAACTGCCGTTCGTAGAAGCGCAGGCAATAGTTAAGCAACAGTTCGATGTGGTTGGTGATGAGCCGTTTGCTCATCCGGTCGATTGCATGATGCAGTTCCTCCTGAATGTTCAGCAGGCAGTCGATGAAGGTGTGGCGCTCCCGTTCCGAGAGATGCAAGGCTTCGTTCACCTCGTACGAGAAGAAGGTATATTCCTTGATGGTGCGTCCGAGGTGGGTACCGCGAATCAGGTCGGGATGGAAGCACAGCGCATAGCCTTTCGGCTGGAACGTTTCGCCCGTATCTTCTATGCCGATGACCTGTCCCGGTGCAAGGCAGACCACCGACCCTTTCTGGTAATCGTATCGCTGGCGGCCGTAAATCAGGTCGCAGTTCTTCTCGTCTTTCAGGAAGACCACGTAGAAGCTGAACGTGTGGCGTAGGTGATGCATCGGTCTGGCCTTCGAAAGGTCGATCACGCTGACCAGCGGATGCAGAGTTTCTACGCCGAGCATGTCGTCGTACTCTGTGACGGTTTCGATGTTTAATAAGGATGTTTTCATCGTTTTTAATGTTTCTGACGACAAAATTACGAAAGGATTCCGGTTTCTGGTTTTCGTTGCTCTTGAAATCTGTGTTTTCATGCAGGGATTCTGTGTTTTGTATAACAACGGATAAAATGGTACGGACTACTTTGGCCATAACATTAACAGATAAATATTATAGAACTATGACACAGGAAATGGAGAGCCGTATGGCTTTGAAAGATTTAGTGGACCGTTATGCGACGGAATCGGATAAAAACAATCAGGATTACTATCGTAACCTGTTTCGTCCTGATGTGAAGTTGAAAGTGTATATGGGAGACCAGCAGATTATGGATATGGCTTGATGTGTGAGCGGACTTCTGTGAATATTAAAAAAGTGAGTGAGATGAAAAAAGAGGTAATGTTGCTTACAGGTGCCGGACAAATCGGTATGGCGATAGCCCGGCGGATGGGATATGGAATGAAGATTGTGGTCGGCGACAAGCGGATGGAAAATGCGCAGGCCGTGGCCGATACGATGAACCGTGCCGGATTCGATGTGTCTCCGGTGGAGATGGACTTGTCGTCGCGCGACTCAATCCTCGGATTGATTGAGACGGCACAGCAATATGGAGAGATAGCCATGCTGGTCAATGCGGCAGGGGTGTCCCCTTCGCAAGCTTCGATAGAGACCATCCTGAAAGTCGACTTATATGGTACGGCGGTATTGCTGGAAGAAGTGGGAAAGGTTATCCGGCCGGGAGGGGCAGGTGTGACGATAGCCAGTCAGTCTGGACACCGCCTGCCGGCCCTTGGTGCTGAAATCGATGCACAGCTGGCTTGCACACCGACGGAAGAATTGCTGGGTCTGGAGGTGCTGCAACCGTCGCACATCCGCGATACGCTTCATGCCTACCAGCTGGCCAAGCGTTGCAACGTGAAGCGCGTCATGGCAGAGGCAGTGAGATGGGGAGAACGGGGCGCCCGTCTGAATTCCATTTCTCCGGGAATTATTGTCACCCCACTGGCACTTGACGAGTTCAACGGGGTGCGTGGGGAGTTCTATAAAAAGATGTTTGCTCAGTGTCCGGCGCATCGTCCCGGCACGGCCGACGAGGTGGCGAATGTGGCCGAACTGTTGATGAGCAACCGGGGGGCCTTTATCACCGGCTCTGATTTTCTGGTGGATGGAGGTGCTACGGCGGCTTATTTTTATGGCTCGAATCTGGAAAAGAGATAACACATAATCAATGCGTAGCCAGATACCACGAAGTCTGCGAGTAAGAACTTGCCAAACTGTTTGTGCTGGGTGTGGAGGTGGTGATGCCGGAATATCGTTCTATGGGGAGCGGACGGATAAGTTTCATGAAGGCGATGTGTAATTGTTTTAAGCAAGTATTTTTAGTTTTTCAGTGATAAGCGTTTTATATGTCTCTTTCATTTCATCCGATAAAAAAGAAAGGTCAATGAATTCCATCCATTTGCTTTGGACTTTAAGAAACTTGCGAAATAAATTTTCTATAATTTTATCTTCCAGTCCCGAAGCCTGCATGGATACGATAAAATCGGTTTTCTTGATTTTACGTTTTTTCCCGTTAAGTGTCAATGCCAGTTCTTCTGTATCTTCCGGCATGACCAATGCGGTTGATAGTAAATCATAGGCTGGGGTGAGGGTGTAAACTCCTTGCTGTGTGCTATACAGTGAGAAGTTTTTTAAGTGCATGTCGGCATTGCCTGTAATCCAGGAAAATACTACTTCCTCCCAGTAATTGACCAAGTCAAGTTTGGGTACGGAGGAATATTTTTGTATGGTTTTGGCAATTTGTTCGTAAGATCCTTTATACTTATATTCTGTCAGCCGTTCGGTTAGTTGGCACATGTCCTCCATGGCTAGTTTCTCTCCTTTTTCCGTACGGTCAATGCGACGGGTGATATAACAAAGCTCTCCGTCTGCGAAACGGATAAGGCTGTGAGGTACCACTTTTATCTTGGCAAGTTCTGCCAGATGCATGGTTAAGTCTTCTATTTCAGGCAATTGCTCAAAACGCTCCGTTTGTGGTTTCAGAATGTATCTTCCCCATAACCCTACAATGGTAAAACGTTCTGCTTCATGAGGGCTCTTCTTGTGGATGTCCAGTGACAGTTTGGCCTGAACACCAGTCAATGTGGTCTGGCTACGTATTACTTGCCGGGCAAGTTCATTCAGATTTTGACGAGTATAGGGGAGTTCCGGGACTATAGGAGTGCCGAACAATTTTCTAGAACAAGTTTTGTGAAAGTCATGTTCACCTTCCGTCAACTCTTTGTAGCAATATAGACATTTGGACATAATTATTCCTCTTCTTTAAATAAAGGTTCTACGCCTACGGCTCCAATGCAGTCCTTGCAACAGGCTAATAGCAGGGACATCCGGTCCCGACCGTCGATTTTCCAGTTCTTTTCAGCGATATTAAGCAGCCAGCCTTCAGGTATCAGACCGTCAAAGAAAGGAAACAGCACTTTGTTCTGATATGGCTGTTCGGTGAGGGGAAGGGTCAGACTGATGGCTTCTGCTTTGTCTGAGGCCAGAAATTCCGGAGTATACTGAAAAGTATATCCATTTTCATCTTCTGTGAGAATACCGGCTTTTATGCCACGCAAATATACAATCGCCTGTTTCATGGCTCATCTTCTTTTGAAATGGGGACTGCACCGACTTCGCTCCCGAAAAGATTTAGTATCTGATTTACTTTATCCAGCCGGAGAGTTTGTTTGCCTTGTTCCAGTTCACGGACAAAACGTAAGCCTACTCCTGATTTTTCAGATAGTTCCACCTGCGTTAGATTGTATTGCTTACGCATGTCTTTTACATACTTAGAGAGTGTAGTTTGTTCCATGATTATACCCTTTTGGGTGTAAATATAATGAATTTTTCTTTCATTATACCCTTTAAGGTATAAAATTAATCTATCTGCCTAATGCTATACCCGAAAGGGTGTATTTATAACTTGTGATTTATTTGTGGGTAAATAACCTGGCAGACGGATTAGTATCATGAAACTTACACTATTTTTTTATAGGTTACTTTGAAAGGCAGCACCTGGAACACTTCGCAGTCGGGCGTAATCAGTTCCAGCTTGTAGGTGAGAGAAGTCCCGTCTGTACCTTCCGTCAGCTGGTCGAGGACCTCTTGCGGAAGAAGATTCTTGAAACTGATTTTGCCACTGTTCATGCGCAGATAACGTGCCTGTCCGTTTTCGTCCACCGCAAGCAGGGCTACGGGAGCATACTGGCTCAGGATGCTTCCGGTGTATTCCTTGCGCGGGGTGACTTTCATACTGCCGTAGTCGTAGGGGATTTCGTGACCGTCAGGGGTAAAGAGCTGCTTTTCTTGGTTGACGGTGATTTCTGTGTACGTGAAATCGTAGATATCTGTTCCTTTCGGTTCCAGTTCCTCATCGGTAGAGAAGATGACCACTTGACAGTGCCGCAAGCGGCCGTATCCCGTGAGGCATACCCCGTTGCTCAACAGTTTGACCTTGACATGGTTTCCTTGTGAGGTGATTTTGCAACTGCCTTCTCTGGCTGGTTTGAAAATGAAAGGACCGTTGCTGCTCAGTACGTCGAATTCCGTTTCCTTTCCGGAGATGATGAGCGGATTTTCCTGTACCGAAACGGTCAGTTCGCGGACGTCCGACAAATCTGTGTGATATGTTTTCTGCACTTCTTCCAGTTCCTGTGCCGTCATCCGCTGATAGATGGAATAACCGTAGATATCGGTTCCTCCTGCCCGCACTCCCAGGTGGACGAGGAGCTCCATCGTGTCGCCGTTGACGGAGAGTAGCTGGAACACCGTGCGCTGGCCGTCGAGCAGACGGTTCTCGTCCGAGTAAGTATAGGTGTAAGTCCGGAACCCCGATGCAGGATAGGCATCCACGTACATGTATGCTTTCAGGGACGAGTGGCTTTCCACGTAATATTGGGTAGGACCGGCCCCTATCAGGTCTGTGTAATAATCCTGCGTCTGGCAAGTGCCGTCGGGATTGATTTCGTAGGTGTGGACGTGTTTCCATCCGTATCCTACCACGGCTTCCTCAAAGCGGGCAGAAGAAATGGGAGTGAGAGACGCTGGCTCACATTCTCCGTTTTCATTGAATGTGAAGGTGGGAAAGTCTACGTCGTCGTGATTGCAACTGATAAGACAGAAGATGCTCAGGAATACCAATAGAATGTCGGTGAGTCGTTTTGTGTACATGATAAACAAAGTGTCAGCTGTTTTCTTTTTTCCAGAAGAAATTCCTGAGCAGCCGTTGCACGAGAACCAGCAGTGCCAGCACACAAATGGTGTATTGCAGAAACGCTCCCTGACTTTCGAGGGCATAAAAGAGCCCGATAATGAAGCATAACTGGAAGAGGTAGCCTAAGATTTTAAGTAACATAGTTTCTCGATGTGAAGGTTCTGTTTCCAAAGATAGCGTAAAAAATGAAGAAACGAACATCCAGACCTGAAAAATTCCCTGCCAGGCGCATTTTTGGGCTTCGCTTCGGCAGGGGAAAGAAGTGGACTGTAACTGCGATGGAAATGCTTGTCCGGGGGGCGTTGCAGCCAAGGTGTTACACCAGCGAGATGACGTAGCTTTCCATGCTTTTCAGGTCGATGTGCCAGAGCCGGCCGCTCAGTGCGTGCGGACTGCCCAGGATGACCTTCATCGTTTCGTTGGCTTCCACGCAACCCACTACGCCCGGTGTGACACCCAGCACGGCCTTCGACGGATGGGGCATGGCCAGCATGCCTTCCTCGTCGGGGAAGAGGGTGCGGTAGTCGGGACCGCCCTGGTAGTTGAACACGGAGACCTGTCCGTCGAACTCGCGGATGGCCCCGTACACGTACACCTTGTCCAGCCGCACACAGGTGTCGTTGATGAGGTAGCGCGTGCGGAAATTGTCGCATCCGTCCACCACGATGTCGTAGTTGGCGATGAGGCATTCGGCGTTCTGCGGGGTGAGCCGTTCGTTCCAGGCTTCCACACGTATGTCGGAGTTGAGGGCTTGCAGGCGCAGCTTGGCCTGTTCCGCCTTGGAGAGCCCGATTTCAGGCTCGCTGTAGAGCACCTGCCGCTGGAGGTTGGTCTCGCTCACGGTGTCGTCGTCAATCAGTCCGATGGTGCCCACTCCGGCACCGGCCAGGTAAAGGGCCACGGGCGAACCCAGTCCGCCCACTCCCACGATGAGCACGCGGGCCTGTTTCAGAAGGAGTTGTCCTGCCTCGCCGATTTCGTCGAGCAGAATCTGTCGGTTGTAGCGTGCAGCTTCTTTTTCGGTCAGTTTCATAAGGTGAAAAGGGGATAAAGGGTGAGTAAAATGACAGAAGGCACCCGGAAGTCGGGAAAATGGCCTCCGGATGCCTTCTGAAGGGGGGGCTGTGTATGCCCGGAAAACGCCCTTGCGTTTTAGAAAAACGTCTTGGCGTTTCAATCCAAACGCTTCGGCGTTTCAACTGAAACGTCCTTGCGTTTTAGGGAAAACGTTTCGGCGTTTCAAGTAAAACGTAAAGGCGTTTTTCAAAGGGTGTTCCGGAGGGCTTTTCAGCGGACCGGAGCCGCCTGGGCAAAGGTCTGTGCCATGTGGTCGAACGAAGCGTCCCAGTCTTTCCATACCGGTTCACGTCCCACGGCCTTCAGGGCTTTCTCCACTTCCACGGCGGTACGTTCGTCGCTCACGTGGAACTGCTCCAAGGCCTGCGGATAGGTGTAGTAACCACCCGGTTCCGTCTTGCTCTCGGCACTCATGGTGGTGACACCCAGTGTAGCCATGTGGTCGCGGATGTTTGCCGGTTCACGCGTAGAGTAAGAGATGTCCACGTCGTGGTCGAAGATACGCATGGCGAAAGTCACCTGTGCCAGTTCCTTGTCGCTCATGATGACGTTGGGCTGGAAACCCTCGTTCTCGGCCGGACGCATGCGCGGGAAGTTCACGCTGTATTTCGTCTTCCAGTAATGTTTCTGCAGGTAGCGCAGGTGGTAAGCCATCATGGTCACGTCCGTACGCCAGTCCTCCAGTCCGATGAGCACACCCATGCCGATGGAGTGTACGCCGGCCTGTCCCATGCGGTCGAATCCGTTGACACGCCATTCGAACTTCGATTTCATGCCGCGTGGATGGTACACGTTGTAGCGGGCCTTGTTGTACGTTTCCTGGAAACAGATTACCCCGTTCAGTCCGTGGTGCACCAGTTCGGCATACTCTTCCGTCTTGAGCGGCATCACCTCAATCTTCAGGTTGGAGAAATACGGTTTGGCCAGGTCGAGTGCTTTGGCCAGGTAAGGCACACCCGCCTTGGCCGGGTTTTCGCCCGTCACAATCAGCAGGTTCTCAAACGGAGCCAGCTTCTTGATGGCCTTGTACTCGTTTTCGATTTCCTCCGGCGTGAGGATGGTGCGGGCCATCGGGTTGCTGATGTGGAAGCCGCAGTACACGCACGAGTTGGTACACGAGTTGGTGATATAGAGCGGAATAAACATGGAGATGGTGCGTCCGAAACGTTCTTCGGTATATTTCTTGCTGAGGCGTGCCATGGGTTCAAGAAACTTTTCGGCAGCCGGCGAGATGAGTGCCATGAAGTCGTCTACGTCGCACCGTGATTTTCCGAGTGCCCGTATCACGTCGGCCTCGGTTTTGGAGTAGATGGCCTTGGTCGTCTCCTCCCAGCTTATTTTTTCTAATTCGTCACTAAACATTTCAGTAATTAATAATTAAAAATTAATAATTAAAAACGGTGGCCTGATGCATTTATGAATTGGACTTGGCGGTTTTGATGATACTGACCAGCAGTTTGATGAGTTCGGTACAGTCTGACTGGATGGAATCGTACGCCGTTTTCTCGATGTAGTTGGATTCCGACAACAGCAGGAGCCAGTAGTCGGTCTCGTTGGCTTCTTTCAGCGCGATGTGCAGTTTGTGGGCGAAATCATTCTTGCTTTCGGCAAACTCGGCTTCCCGTATCAGCGCTCCTATGGCCGTGCCGCTGCGCAGCAGTTGTTTGGACATGACATACTCGTTCTTCTCGGTGGTGAGAAACTGGTATGCCTTGATGATGCGCAAGGCAAACTCCGTCGCTTTCCGGTTGATGACGCTGTCGTTTTTCATCTTGCCAAATCCACGGATGGATGCCTCCCTGGAAAAGGAAGTCATCCACTCGTTTTTCATTTTTCATTATTCATTATTAATTGTTTTCAGGTCGCGGCTGAGTTTCATCGCACAGAAGTTCGGACCACACATGGTGCAGTACTCGCCGTCGGTGTGACGTCCCTCGTTGAAGTATTCCAGCGCACGGTCGGGGTCGAGACTCAGGTGGAACTGGTCGCGCCAGCGGAACTCGTAGCGGGCCTTGCTCAGGGCATTGTCGCGGATCTGTGCGCCCGGATGACCTTTGGCCAGGTCGGCCGCATGGGCAGCAATCTTGTAGGTGATGACACCCGTACGCACGTCTTCACGGTTGGGTAGACCCAGGTGTTCCTTCGGGGTGACGTAGCACAGCATGGCCGTACCCAGCCAGCCGATTTGTGCGGCACCGATGGCCGAAGTGATGTGGTCGTAACCCGGGGCGATGTCGGTCACCAGCGGGCCGAGGGTGTAGAACGGCGCGTTGTGGCAGTGGCTGATCTGACGCTCCATGTTCTCGCGGATTTTGTGCAAGGGCACGTGTCCCGGACCTTCGATGAAGGCCTGCACGTTCTTCGCCCACGCACGGGTCACCAGTTCGCCCATCGTGTCGAGTTCGGCAAACTGTGCCTCGTCGTTGGCGTCGGCGATACAGCCCGGACGCAACCCGTCGCCCAATGACACGGCCACGTCATACTGTGCCAGGATGTCGCAGATGTCGTCGAAGTGCTCGTAGAGGAACGACTCCTGGTCGTGGATAAGGCACCACTTGCTCATGATACTTCCGCCACGGCTCACGATACCGCACAGACGCTTGTCGGCCAGGTGTACGTTGTGACGGCGGATACCGGCATGGATGGTGAAGTAGTCCACTCCCTGCTCGCACTGCTCGATGAGGGTGTCGCGGTAGATTTCCCATGTCAGGTCTTCTACCTTGCCGTTCACCTTCTCCAGTGCCTGGTAGATGGGCACGGTGCCCACCGGTACCGGACAGTTGCGCACAATCCATTCGCGTGTCTCGTGGATGTTGGCACCCGTCGACAGGTCCATCAGCGTGTCGCCGCCCCATTTGCAGCTCCACACCGCTTTGTCCACTTCCTCGTCAATGCTTGAAGTAGTGGCCGAGTTACCGATGTTGGTATTGATTTTCACCAGGAAGTTGCGGCCGATAATCATCGGTTCCGATTCCGGGTGGTTGATGTTGGCAGGCAGTACGGCACGTCCGGCGGCAATCTCGTCGCGCACGAATTCCGGTGTGATGTAGGTGTCGATGCCTAGCTCCTTGCAGTTCATGTTCTCACGGATGGCTACGTACTCCATTTCCGGTGTCACGATGCCCTGTTTGGCGTAGTACATCTGCGTACAGCAGTGGCCTTCCTTGGCACGGTAAGGCAGGGCGATATGTTCAAAGCGCAGGTGGTCGAGCGAGTGGTCGTCACGGCGCATCTTGCCGTATTCCGAGGTGATGGACGGCAACTGTTCCACGTCGCCGCGGGAAGTAATCCAGCTCTCACGCATGCGCGGCAGTCCTTTCTTCAGGTCAATCTGGATGTTCGGGTCGCTGAACGGGCCGCTGGTGTCGTACACGTACACCGGGTCGTTGGGGGTCATTACCTTCTTTCCGTCGACTACGGTCACCGTGGGGGTGAGGTTCACTTTCTGCATGCCTACCTTGATGAAGGGGAATAAAGTGCCCTGCATGTAGGCTTTCTCGGCATGGGCGTATGCTTTTTGGTCTTTTTCTTTTTCCATATATCAATTAAACTTACTCATTCAAGAAAGAAGTGAGGGGAGAGGAAGCGGAAGCTACTAGGTTGTCGGCCTGCACGCCCAGTCCGGCTTCGTAGGCACGGCGTCCGGCGATGACAGCTTCCTTGAAGGCGATGGCCATTTCCACCGGGTTTCCGGCAACGGCGATGGCGGTGTTCACCAGACAGGCGTCGGCACCCATCTCCATGGCTTCAGCGGCATGGCTCGGAGCTCCGATACCGGCATCCACTACCACCGGCACGTTGCTCTGCTCGATGATGATGCGCAGGAAGTCGCGGGTCTGCAATCCCTTGTTCGTACCGATGGGAGCAGCCAGCGGCATCACCGTAGCGGCTCCGGCTTCTTCCAGACGCTTGCAGAGGGTCGGGTCGGCCTGGCAGTAGGGCAATACCACGAAACCGAGTTTCACGAGCTCTTCCGTAGCCTTCAGGGTTTCGGTAGAGTCGGGCAACAGGTAGCGCGGGTCGGGATGGATTTCCAATTTCAGCCAGTTGGTGCCGAAGGCTTCGCGGGCCATCTGTGCGGCGAACACGGCTTCTTCTGCGGTGCGCACGCCGGAGGTGTTCGGAAGGAGTTGGATATGCGGGTGGACAATGTGTTTCAGCATGTCGTCTTCCTTGTTCTCAAGTTCGATGCGTTTCATGGCGACGGTCACCATCTGGGTGCCGGAAGCGAGAATGGCTTCTTCCATGACTTGGTTGGAGTTGAATTTTCCTGTTCCCAGGAACAAGCGGGAGTCGAATTCTTTTCCCGCAATCATTAGTTTCTTCATTGTTCTATATATGTTTTTGGTTTGTTTTCTTTTGGCTTGCTTTTACTTTTTCTTTTTGGCGGCAAAAAGAAAAAGGTAACAAAAAGAAAAACCGCCGTCTGCAGCTTCAAGGCGGCTGCGAGGCTTCACCCGGCGGAAGCGCAGGAACTCGCTTCGCTCAAACAGCCTGCGCTTCTTTTCGCCGTGCTCCGCTTCTCCGCTTTTCGCCTTGAAACTGAGGACGGGATTTTTTCGCTGGCTTGCTCTTCGCTCTTCGCCCTTTGGGCGAAATCGCTGTGTGGGGAGGTGGGGCTTTTGCTTGCGCTTTTTTGCTTTCTTGCTTCGCTTTTTGCTTTGGCCTTCTTTTGGGTGAAATTGCTGGCAGAAGCTTGGGCTTTTTCCTCTCGTTGCGCGAAGAGTTCTGCGCTCTACGTTGAGATAAAACCGGTTGGTCGCAGTGCTTTATGCTCCGTAGGGAGGGGGAATGAGCTTGTGACTTGCGTTCCTTGGCGAGAATGAAAGGTTTTTTCGTCTTTCCGTTCTCAGAGATGAATCCAATACGTTAGGCGCAGCCCATCGGAATCAAAAAATAAAAGTCAGTCGTTTTTAACTTTTAATTTTTACCTTTTAACTCTACCACTGTTCGTCCTCCGTTTTTCATTATTCATTATTCATTTTTAATTGACTCACGATTCTCCTCGTTTCTTCCACTGGATTCCCTACCCGCAGGATGGTGCCGCTCAGGGCGATGCCTGTCACACCGGTCTGTAGGATGGCGGGGATGTCGTCCAGGGTGATACCCCCGATGGCGACGATGGGCAGGTGGATGCCTTCCGCCTTCATCTGCTGTACGATGGAACGGTAGCCTTCGAGGCCGAGGATGGGGCTGAGCTTCTCTTTGGTGGTGGTGAAGCGGAAGGGACCGCAACCGATGTAGTCGGCACCGGCTTCATAGTGGGCCCGTACGTCGTCGAACGTGTTGGCGGTGCCCCCGATGAGGAAGTCTTTACCCAGAATTTTCCGTGCTTCGGCAATTGGCATGTCGTTTTTGCCCAGGTGTACGCCGTCGGCTTTCAGCTTGCGTACCAGTTCCACCCGGTCGTCGATGAGGAAGGTAGCCCCGTACGTGCGGCACAGTTTCTGTACCTCCACAGCCACGGCTTCCGTCTCTTCGTCGGAGGCATGCTTCATGCGCAGCTGTACCCAGCGGCAGCCCCCTTCGAGGGCCATGCGGGCCGAGTCAAGATACGAATACGTGTCGGTGAAATGCGTGATGAACTGCAGTTTGAAATGATTCATGTCCATGGCCTCATCCTCCACAAGCGGCTTTGATGATGACCAGACTGTCGCCCTCCTTCAGGACGGTGTGTTCCCATTCTGCACGCGGAATCATGCGGTTATGCAGCGCGATGGCCACTCCCTGTGCCGGAAGCTCCAGTTGCTGTGCCAGTGCGGCAATGTGCTGACCTTGTGTAAGTTCAGTCTCTTTGTTGTTTACCAGTACTTTCATAATCGTTCAGTGTTAGTGTAAACCAAAGAGGCGGGTCCCGAAAGGGAAAAGAAAAATAGAGGCCGGAATCAACAATCCCTTCGTCGGTATTAACCGCATCAGGTTCGTAGGGTATAATCTCAGCCCGGACGCATCCTTGGGGCACCCCTTTGTTTACTTTCTGGCAAAGGTAACGAAAACTTTGAAACGGCGGACAGCTGCCGTGCCTTTTTTACCTTTTTTTGCAGGCAATCAACGGTGCTCCCTGAACAGCTGCACCTTCACGCCGAACGAGAGGCGGAGAATGTCGCGCATCGAGAGACTCTTGTTGGTCACCTTGCTGATGAGGTACAGCTCGCAGGTGCTCAGCTCGTAGAAGAGGGAGACATGGCGCACCAGTTCGTGGCGGGGACTGAATCCGAACCGTTGCCCCACGAAGAGGTAGGGCCGCACCTTGGTGCTGAAGTTGTAGTATTTGTTGGGATAGCGTCCCGGCTCCTTCTTCCAGAACTCCTCGCCCGCAATGGTTGTGAAGTAGAGTCCGCAGTAGAAGGGTTCCGCCATCCAGTGCTCCTTGAAGCAGATGCTCCAGGGAATGTAGTTCTGCTTTACGGTGAAGGTGAGCCGGAACTTCTCGGCATATTTCGACGGGAGAAAACCCACGAGAAAGTCCGTTTCCCACTGGCAGCGGCGTCCGTAGTCCCAGCCTATACCCACCGAGTTGAGTCCCATCCCTCCGGCGAACTGCCATTTCAGGTGAGTGGGTTTCAGGCGTTCCCATCCTTCATAGCGCAGGTGCGTGCGCTGGTCCCACCGCCTTTCCCTGACGGTCGGAGCGACAGAGTCATTCTGTGCCTGCAAGGGCAGGAGCGTCATCGCGGCCAGTCCTCCCACCAGTATCCCTTTAAAAATTGACCACTTCATACGCATAGCCGTCGGCATTAAGGGTGAATAACAGGTAAGCACGCTTCTTGGCACAGGTACACTCGTAGTATAGGATGCCGTCGTCGAAGAAATCATCCACACTGATATTGTGTCCGTGGCCGTAGACACAGAACTGCAGGTCGGGCATCTGCCGCAGGTAATACTCGAAATACTCCGCCAGGTTGTTGTTGAACTGCTCGGAGAAGGGGCCCGCATGCATGGCCACCACGGTCTTTTCCACCCCCTCGGGCACATTGTCGATTTCATTGCGGATATACTGGATGTTGGGCACAGCCGACGAGTTGTCGAACTCCAGAGCGTTGGTGTTCAGGCAGAGAAACCTTACGTTGCCGGCGGTGAAGGCAAAATCCTCCGTGCCGAATATTTTGCGGTACACGTCGAGTCCCGTAGCCAGACAGTCGTGGTTGCCCAGCAGACAGACGTAAGGCACGTTCAGTCCGTTGAGAATGTCGCGCTGCTTCTCGAACTCCAGCTTCAGGCCGAAGTCGGACAAGTCGCCCGTGTGGACCACGAAGTCCAGGTCGCCCCTCCGGTTCAGTGCCTCCACGGCATCCTCCGTTTCGTCGTACCAGCGTTGTGTGTCGCTGATTACGGCAAACCGTATCTCGTCTTTTCCCCGGGTAGCCTTCTCGATTTGTTCGATGTGGCGGCGGTTCACGTCCGTCTCCCCGTCGATGTCCAGGTCGTACGGATGATATTCAATCATGTCGCATCCTCCCAGCAGCAAAGCCCACAGGCAGCCGTATATCAGCCGGAAGTGCAGGCGGAAGCAATGAGGGAGTGTCGGATAAGTACGCATAAGCAATTCATTTTGTGCATGCAAAGGTAAGTCACAAATGCGGTTCGTCCGTTTTTCAGAAAGTCGGATTTTCTGTCCTGAAAGTCGGTATTTTCTTTGCAAAGAACATTTTGCACACTTATCCGGCAGTCAGGGGGAGGCCTTTCAGCCCCTTCCTGTGAGGTCTGGCGGGAGCCGCTCCGGTTACCACTTCACCGGCTCCTGCAGAATCTGTCCGTCGGTGGCATCCTGCGCCGTGAACGCGTTCGCCTTGTACTGCACGCAAATCATCACCAGCGGTTCCGTGCCGTGGTTGCGCACCGAGCGCTTGCCTTCGGGAGCCACGCGTACCACGCTTCCTTCCGCCACGGGGAATACTTGTCCGTCTACCTGAAATTCACCCTTCCCGCTCACGAAGATATACAGTTCCTCGTGCGTCTGGTGCGTGTGAAGGAAACCGGTCTCCTTTCCCGGGGCGAACGACTGGAACGAGATTTCCGCGCCCGTAGTCTGCAACGTCTGTCCCATGAACACCTTTCCCTGGATTTCCATTCCCGGAGCTACCGGCAATACATACTCGTTCAACTCGCTGAATGAACCTGTGGATACGGCGGAAAAATGTGCGCCTGCTGCAATTTGCTGAATCTGTTTCATAGTGTAACTGTTTTAATGATTTCGACAGCAAAGGTGGACGATTCTTTTGTCTCATACAAGAAGGGAGTTGAATGTAAGTAAGTTACTTTCAGGTTACTAATGTTCATTACGAGCCGGTTACGTCCGGCAGATTTAGATTTTTTTAGCAGAGGATATCCCGGATGGCAGACAAAAAATTTTTTCTTTCCACAACCGGCTGACATCCAGTAAAAGTGAGAAAAAGGTTACTATGCGGAAGAAATGTAACCTCTTGTCTGTCAGGAAAGAAAACGCTAAGTTTGCACCGTAAACGTTACGGAAGGCCGCATCCCGCAGGCATTTCCTGCACCGGAAACTTCCGCGGCCCGACCCTTTAAAGAAACAAGTAAGATGATGAAAAATGAAGTAACTCCCGAACAGGCATCCGTCCTGGAAAAAAACAAACAAGTCATGCAACAGTTTATCCGCTTCATCAACACGGGCGACCGCTCGGTAGGTGAAGCCATTATTGCCCCCGAAGTGATTTTCTATGCCCCCACATCGCCGGAGCCGCTGCACGGTTTTGAAGGCTATATGGACGTGCTCCGCATGATGCGCGGTGCCATGCCCGATGTACAGTGGAAAGCCGAAGAAGTCATTGCAGAAGGCGACAAAGTGATGATTCGTTTCACGATGAGCGGCACCCAGACCCAGCCTTTTATGGGCATGCCCGCCACCGGCAAACCCGTTCGTGTGACGGCCATGAACATCTACGAGCTGAAAGACGGCAAGATTGTCCGCGAACATGGTGTGCCCGACCTCTTCAGCATGCTGATGCAGCTCGGCATGCTGCCTGCACCGGGAAGCAAGTGATTCTTCCGTGAGGAAAGAAGCTGCTACTCTTCTTCGGCAGCTTCGAACTCCTCCCGGTGTTTCACGATGGATTTCATGTGCTTCTGTGCCCAGTCGGTCAGCTGGACGATGAAAGGCACCAGCGAGTGTCCCGTCTCCGTCAGGCTGTACTCCACCTTGGGAGGCACCTCGGGATACACCTTCCGGTTCACCAGTCCGTCGGCCTCCAGCGTACGGAGCGTGCCCGACAGTACCCGCGACGACACATCCGGAATCAGTCTCCCTAGCTCGCTGAAACGCAGCACCTCGTGCTCACTTAAAATCAGAATGACCAGCAAGGCCCATTTGTTGCCGAAGCGGGCAATCACGTTCCGCACCGGGCAGATTTCGATAATGGTATTCTTTTCTTCCTTCTTTCTCATGGTTTATTCCTTTTGCCGGAGTGTCGGCCTTTTCGTTTTTCTGCCCAAAGTTAGCAAATAACCCGCAGATACCGCCCCGCAAAAATCCCAATTTTTAGGTATTTCAAATCCGCGCCGGAAGCCGTTACTTTGCTGTGTCAAATCAAACATGTAGCATAATATGAAGAAAACAGGTATTTTTTATGGCTCCACCACCGGCACCACTGAGTCGGTGGCCCGCCTGATAGCAGACAAGCTGGGCATTGCCCCGGCAGACGTACACGAAGTGACCAAGCTCGATACGGCCCTGGCCGAAAGTTACGAGGCCCTGATTCTGGGCACCTCCACCTGGGGCGACGGCGAGTTGCAGGACGACTGGTACGACGGACTCAAGGTGCTGCAAGGCGCCAATCTCTCCGGCAAGATAGTGGCCCTTTTCGGCTGCGGCGATTCCGAGTCTTATTCCGACACCTTCTGCGACGCCATGGGCCTCCTCTATGAAGGCCTGAAAGACAGCGGATGCACCTTCGTGGGCGCCGTGGACGACAGCGGTTACACCTATTCCGCCTCCGTGGCCGCAGCCGACGGAAAGTTCGTGGGGCTGGCCCTCGACGACGTGAACGAAAGCGACCGGACCGACGACCGTGTGAGCGCATGGGCCGCACAGCTCCAAGCCGAACTGGCCTGATCATATCTCTCTCAATCTTTCTTCTAAATCCGTAACCTATGATGACCCCTGATATTCATCCCGTGGAACTGAAAGTCTTTCTCAACCACATCTATGAGCTGAAGAAAGGCGTGCGACAGATGGTGCTGTACACCACGAACAAACGCTACGAAGATTTTGCCGTGAAACGCCTGCGAAGCCAGCGCATCCAGTTTGTGATTCAGCCGGTGGACGACGAGCGCATCAATCTCTTTTTCGGCAAGGCAGAGTGCATCGACGCCATCCGCCTGATGGTGACGCGCCCCCTGAACCGCCTCACGCCCGAAGAGGATTTCATCTTGGGGGCCATGCTGGGTTATGACATCTGTGCCCAGTGCAAGCGCTATTGCACCCGCAAGACACGGAAAATGGGAGCCTGACCGGGCTCCCATTCTTTCTTAATTCCCTCTGTACGTAGAATATCCGTAAGGCGAAAGCGTGATGGGCACGTGGTAGTGCTTGCCGTCCTTGATTTCGAACACCACCTCGATGAAGGGGTAGAACGACGGCTGCTGCAGCCGCTCGAAGTAGGGCGCCACGTGATACGTCAGGCGGTAGATACCCTTGTGGGCCTCCGTTCCTTCCAGAAAATCCTTCACCCGTCCGTTCTCGTCCGTCAGTTTCTCTTCCAGCAACGCCCAAGTCTTGCTGTCCGGCTGAAGTTGCGAGAGACTGATTTTCACACCCGCCGCAGGCTGTCCCTGCTGGATGTCCAGAATGTGGCTCGAAAGTTGGTACGTCTTTTCCTGTGCGAAACCCACCAGGCTCCACACCAGCAGACAGAAAGTCCAGAATAGTTTCTTCATGATTTTTTCAGTTAAGGGGTTAAACAAGATTCAAACAAGATTGTAACGGTTACAAATATGGCGATTTTCCTCCTTTCCGCCAAGTTTCCCCTTCCGATGCCCCGCCGATTTTGAGGTTATTAACTAAACTCCTGCCGTACGTGTGCCGTTTCGCTTGTATTTTTGCGCCATGAAATACATCTACCTGCCCCTCGGATTCCTGTCGCTGGCCCTGGGCCTTGCCGGCATCTTTCTGCCCGTGCTGCCCACCACACCCTTTCTGCTGCTGTCGGCCGCCCTCTTTTTCCGCAGCTCGCCGAGAGCCTACCAGTGGCTGATGAACCACCGTCTGCTGGGCCCCTACATCCGCGATTTCCGGGAGTCGCGTGCCATCCCCCTGCGTGCCAAGGTGATTGCCCTGAGCCTGCTGTGGCTCACCTCCCTGCACTGCATCTTCCTGGTGTTCGATGCCCTCTGGCTCAAGGCGATGATGCTCGCCGTGGCCGTGGGAGTGACCCTTTATCTCTGTTCCTTCAAAACCAAACGAAATGACTGATACCCTCTCTTTCTGCGGACGTGAGGAAGCCGCCGCCCGCATGAACCGCTTCGGAGGCGAAGGCCGTCCGTTCTTTTTCCTGATAGACTATGCCGGCGAGCAATGCCTGGTGGAAGAACCCCACTGCCTGCCGCCCTCGGAACTGCTGTTTGCCTTTCCGGGTGCCACGAACGTGCCGGAGGAGGACTGCCGTACCCCGTATCCCGCCACCTTCCGCTGGGACTCCCGCCCGATGTCGTTTGCGACCTACCGCCGCGGGTTTGACCTCGTACACCGTCACCTGCACGGCGGCAACTCCTTCCTGGTGAACTACACCTGCGCCACCCCCGTCGACACCGACCTCACCCTGCGGCAGGTGTTCGACCACGCCCGCGCTCCCTACAAGCTCTGGCTGCACCGCCGCTTCGTGGTCTTCTCGCCCGAAACCTTCGTGCGGATAGCCGACGGCTTCATCTATTCCCATCCCATGAAGGGCACGATGGATGCCACGCTGCCTGCAGCCCGCGAACGCCTGCTGGCCGACCCGAAGGAAGCCGCCGAGCACGCCACCATCACCGACCTTATCCGCAACGACCTGAGCCGCTTCGCCACCGAAGTGACCGTGACCCGCTACCGCTACCTCGACGAGCTGCACACCCATCGCGGACCCCTGCTCCAGATGAGCTCCGAAATCCGCGGCCGCCTGCCCGAAGACTATCCCTCGCGGCTGGGTGATTTGTTCTTCAGCCTCCTGCCCGCAGGGTCCATCACCGGCGCCCCGAAGCCCCGCACCGTGCAGATTATCCGCGAAGTCGAGACCCACGACCGCGGTTTCTACACCGGTGTGACCGGCTACTTCGACGGACGCCACCTGGACAGCGCCGTGCTCATCCGCTTCCTGGAACAGCAGTCGGACGGCACGAAGCAGTTCAAGAGCGGGGGAGGCATCACCTTCCGCAGCGAAGCCCGAAACGAATACGAAGAAATGAAACAGAAAGTCTATGTGCCTCTTTATTGAAACCCTCCGCATTGAAGACGGCAAGGTGTGGCATGCCCCGCTGCACGACCGCCGCCTGAACGACACGCGCCGTGCCTTCTTCGGCCCCGTGCCCGACCTTCACGTGACGGATTACCTCCGTCCGGAAGCCTACACGGAACGCACCCGCTGCCGCCTGACCTACGCCCGCGACATGGTCCGCGTGGAATACTTTCCCTACCGCGTCCGCCCCGTACACCGTCTGCAACTCGTGGTGCGCGACAATCTCGACTACCGCTACAAACGGGCCGACCGCCGCGTGCTCGACGAAGTCTTTGCCCTCCGCGCCCAGGCCGACGACGTGCTCATCGTCCGCCACGGACTCCTCACCGACACCTCCATCGCCAACATCGCCCTCTGGGACGGATGCGAGTGGTACACCCCCGCACGTCCCCTGCTGGAAGGAACCCAGCGCCGCCACCTCCTCGACACCGGACAGATAAAAGAAACGGACATCCCGGCCGCCTCCCTCGGAAGCTACCGGCACATCCGTCTGTTCAACGCCCTGATTCCCTTCGGCGAGGTGGAACTCCCCGTGAGCCAGGTGCTATATTAATTTCTTTCGCGTCACTCCACCAGCTCGTAGCTGCTGATTTGAATCGGCATGTCGAGGTTGTGGAGCACCTTCTCCAGCATAATCCCCTCCAGGTTGTCGTACTCATAGCCGAACGTAGCCCGGATGCCCTGCAAGATGAACTGCGTGGCCCGGTCGAGCGCAATCGGCAGACTGTCGCCCTGCATCAGCGAGCCCGTGATGACACTCGTGAACGTGTCGCCCGTGCCCGGATAGTGCGCCGGTAGATACGGGCAAGTCACCTTCCAGTAACGGTCGCCAAAGCGGTTGTACGCATAGACCGACGTCGAGCGCGGGTCGCCGCTCACCGGCACGCTCGTGGCAATCACGATGGCCGGTCCCTGGTCCGACAGCGTCTTCAGCGCCTGCTTCAGTTCCGCATCCGTCAGCTCCTCCCGGAACGGCATGTCCAGCAAGTAGTACAGCTCCGTCAGGTTCGGCGTGATGACATCCGCCAGCCGGATCAGCTTCCGCATCTCCGTCACCATCTCCTCGGTGATGCCCTTGTAGAGATGCCCGTTGTCGCCCAGTACCGGGTCGACCACCACCATGTCGTTTTCGCCGCGGAACTTTTGGATGAACTCCTCCACAATCTGCGCCTGCTGCGGCGAGCCCAAGTAGCCCGTGTAGAACGTGTCGAAGTGCACGTTCATCTTCTCCCAGTGCGCGATGATGTGCTTCATCTCCTCCGTCAGGTCGAGGAAGGAGTAGGAAGGGTACTGCGTGTGCGTGGACAGCACCGCCGTGGGCAGCGGACACACCTGGAATCCCATGGACGAGAGCACCGGGATGACCGCCATCAGCGATACGTGGCCCACCCCCGACAGGTCGTGTACGGCGGCCACCTTCTTCACCTGATTTTTCAGGAAACCTCCCGTCCGTTGAGGCGTTTCCGTCGGAGCCGTCGGCTTTTTCTTCTTGTACTTCCGTTCCTTTTCCCAGGCCGCTTTCCGTGCCTGATACGCTTCATATTGTCGTTCAATGTAATTGTCTGCCATAGTTTTGTAAATTTACAATTACAAAGGACGTTACTTTTTATGGAACGAGCAAACTTTTTCGTGCATTTTGTAGGATGGGGAGGGGAAAAACGAAGGCTTGCTCCGGGGGGGAATCTTGTGCCTTGTAGCGGATTTCTGGGCTGATTCAGAATTGTGCAGTTTGGTTTCTTTTTGCTGCTTTTGTCGGAACTTGGGTGTCTTTCTGATTCTGCTTTTGTGGGGATTTCCTAGGGGATTGGGAGAGGGAACCCCTTTCAGGAGGCTTTTGGAGGGGGTAGCTGGGGTGCGAAATGGAGAGGTTTGGGGGAATTTGGAGGCAGGGGCTTCTCGTTCTTAGGGATTTTGGGGCGTTTTTGGAGGCAGGATGGGGAATTATCGGGAGATTTTGGGGCAGAAAACGGGCTTGCGTTTGTGGTCAAACGTCCTTGTGTTTTAGATGAAACGCCGAAGCGTTTGGGAGCGAACTCTTCGGCGTTTGGGGTGAAATGCACTTGCGTTTGAGGGGGAACGTCCTTGCGTTTTGGGGTGTATGGGTTTTGAGAGGGATTAGGGAGGTTGTTTGTTGGATTTGGATGGCTGTTTGGGTGGGTGTATTTTCTAGTTGGTGGAGTTTGATGGATTGTTTTGGATTGCCTTTTTGAGGGGGTTGCTTTGTACTTTTGTGAGCGGTGGTGTTGGAATTGCTTTTTTGCTTGCTTTTAGTGTGGGTGTTTGTGTGATTGTGTTTCTTTTTGGTATTTGATAAGCGGTTCTGCTTGTGGATTTTGAGTGGATGGGCGGCGGGGCGAGAAAATAAAGTGGTTTGGGAGAGGGAGTGGGGGAGGTGACATTTTGGTAGGAGTGGCATCTTGGTGGATGGGGAAAGATATGACGAAGATTTTCTATGGAAATATTGCTGGGTACATAAAAAATCCTCATCGGCATGCTTTCTGATATGCAGATGAGGATTGAATTTTTTGTTTGAATCAGTTATCCTTGTCGATAATCCGGCCAAGGAATGTATCCGTATATGTGTGATTAATGTTTAGGCGAATAGGATGATAGTCGGGTAGACTTTCTAAAAATTCCAGTTCGAAGACTAGTCTTGGATCTTTGTCGTTGCTTTCAGGGTGGATTTCTGCTTTGGTTCCAATTCTTGCAATGCGAATCAGATACAAGTCTTTCACCCCTTTCCCTTTTATGTAAGGCATGAAATAGTACAACTTGTTCAATGCAATGGTAGAAGGGAATGATTTCGTCTTGCCGGTATAATATATTTTAGTCGGTTCTTCATTCAAGAAATAATCTTGATTATCTTCCTTGACAAATCCTATCAACAAGCGTTTGTTTTTGTCGAGTACATAATTCTTCTTGGGCTTGTTGAATATCAACTGTTCTTTCTCAGAAGCAAACAGGTCTAAATCCAATGTCGGGCGTGATTCGCGTAAAGTATGTATCGGTCGTGAGGATACAGGTGCTTCATCATACATGAAACGGTATAAACTCTTCCCAATCAGTTCGACGATTCCGCAAACCAATGCATTTCCCATGAGGAAGGCCCTGCGTCCGTCTGATACTTCCGGATGATAAGTGTGATTGTCCGGAAACATGTTGAGCCGTTCTAATTCTATGGGAATCAGTCGGCGGTATCTTCCGGAGGGGGTCAGCACCACATGTTTGAAACGTGAAGGAGCGTTTCCGCCCTCTCCTGTTATCATGGTTCTTGAAGGTTTGTCAAGTGGGTCAGGAAAAGCCATTCCACCCTCTGAGAAAGTATATTTAAATCCTTCTTTAGAAACACGGTCTATTTTTTTTGCTCCTTTCTCATAAATCCATCTAGGCAAATCTTTTTCAGAAATGAAGAAATCCTCTGGAATAAAGCTTTCGTTCACAAGAATATCACCTAGGGTTTGGTTCGTTCCTGTATAAACAGGTGAGGCATCCACAGAAAAAACCTGACGATGCGCCATCATGCCTGCGTTTCCAAACGGGCTTGCCTTTCCTTCTTTGTTGAAGTTATCTGAAACTTCTTTTATGGAACCTTCTATTTCAAAATCCGAGATTCCCGACTTTTGTTCAAATGGGAAAGCCTGTGCCATTACTCCGTCGTACAGAACCCAGTCTTTCATTTTTTGGATGCGGTTGGCTATTGGAGAATTCTCAAGATAGCCTACAATGTAGGTTCTTCTTCTTCTTTGTGGCATCCCGTAGTCGGCGGCATTTATGACTCGCCATTCTACAATATAGCCTAAGTCGGCTAATGAGGCTAGAATAATGGCAAAGTCGCGTCCACGCTGGGAGGCTGGAGAGTTCAATAGGCGGTCAACGTTCTCAAAAAATATATAATTGGGTTTTGCATCGCCCTTTTCTTGCAAGATGCGGTAGATTTGCCACCATAGCACTCCCTTTTTACCTTCAATACCTCCCGAGCGGCTGAGTGAAGCAGCCACAGAGTAGTCTTGACAAGGAAATCCACCGACCAGCAGGTCATGGTCTGGAATTTCAGCTGTTTTTACAAGATTAATGTCCTGGTTTGAATGTCCTTTTTTCCCAAACCGGGCCTGATATACTAAAGAGGCATCTTGATGTTTGGTAGAAGGTTCCCATTGGTTGTTCCAGATTGTTTCGTAAGCGTCGGACGCTCCTTCCAGGCCGATACGGAATCCACCTACACCAGCGAATAGTTCTACTACACGAATTATATGATTATTTTGAGCCATTGTTGTTTACTATTTGTTTTACGTAATCATTATTAAACCAGTAACAGAACTTTTTAGCCCACTTTCCGCTGGGAGTTGGAGCTAAATCTGTTGATCTTTGAGCTTTTGGACGTACATGGAATTTTTTCTTGTCCTGTCCTTTCCACCAATATTCCTCAGAAATATGGTCTTCCAATATGTTCTTTTTTATGTGCATCCAATATGTCTCTGCCCATTCCAGGTCCTCTGGAGGCATTGTCCAGAAGAATACATTGTCTAGTATATAATCTCCTTTATTAGCTGTCTGTTCTTTAAATATTACAAACATGAAACGGCTTGAAAACAATTCATACAGCCGGGATTCATACCAGTTGTCACATTCCGCGACTTCTATGTAGTCAATGTTTTCAAAAGACATCGCTTCCTTTATATTCCCGTTATGTTGGACACGTATTGTTTTCATTGTTAATCCGGCCTTCATGAACTCTTCGGAACGGTTGACATTGGCACATTTCCCGGTTGCGGCGATAGCATTGGCTATTATCGCAAATTTGTTTTTGGGATTATTGGAAATGTCTATCTTTTTTCCTTTGGCGATTACCTGGTAGTTTTTGCCAAGGTAAGGTTTGAACCGGTTTAATATGATTTCTTCAAAATTATGTTTGTCAAGTTCCCTTTCTGAAACAATTTGTCCGGCAGGAAACTTGAAATTGGAAACCGCCTTTTTACCGCTATCCGTTACATATTGCAGGATAGTCCGCATATAAGACATCTTCAAGCTGAAAGCCCTGCGGGGTGCTCCTTCTTCTGAAAAAGGCTGTTTCATCAGGCTGTCGCCTTTTTGGCCTTTCCGGCATGCACCGAGGTACATAGTGTCTCCTTCTGACAGTAAATGGGCTTTGCCACATTTGATTTTTTCCAGTATGGTCTCGTAGTCATGCTTGATGATAAGCAAGTCTTTCTCAGGAAGCTTCCAAAGAACGGAGAAAATAAATTTCAGATTGAGGTTGTCACAATTTTTCTTGTATAAATAAAAGAGCAGCAACATCAACTGACACTTCAGATAAAAGTGTGATTGTTCAAAATCTTCCTTAACGACCTCGCAGTAATTTATCATATTACACACCAAGCGTTCCTTGATGAGGTAAGTGTCGTTTTTACCCAATTTGAGGGGAGTACATTTTAATTCCATACCGGCAGACGAGAAATCTGCTTCCGGATTATTGTTGGTTTCCAGAAGAAAATAAAGGTTCTCCACCATCTGGCCGATGCTGCCTTTTCCTTTCTTTGGTGAATAGTTCTCTTTGATGAATTCGCGCAAACTTCTGCCTAGCAATCCTTTGCTGTATTCAAATATACTGATGGCGGAAGTCTTGTCGTATGATAAGTTATTTATAGGGTTTGCTATTTTATTTGTTTGGTCCATTTTGGGTCTTTTATTTGATATATTTCTCCGAATACTTTCATGTATGGAGAATATTATTTTAATTGTTTTTTGCTTCAGCCTCTTTATCAACTGTTTAAGGCTCTGATTCGTTCTTAATTAAAATTCAATTAATATCTTCCGTCTTCATATTGGTGTGCAAAATAAATAAAATGGGGGCAAATAAAAGAGGAATTTCTTAAGTTTGTTTCTGAAGAATTCTGAATTTGATCAGACGGTTTTGTCTGGTAATGTTAGATAAATATAGCATTGTTTATACGCTAGAACCTGTGGCAGATTAGTTTAGGAGTATAAATTTTTAAGAAATCGATTCTTTGTATGCTAAATCTCTGTATCTTTATCCTGAATTTAGATAGTATGGCTACGACGTTTTAATTTGAAGACAAGATTGGCGTATGGACAAACTGACGAAGGAACAACGGCACCGTTGCATGTCGGCGATACGTGGCAAGAACACGAAACCTGAGATAGTGGTGCGTAAGTTCTTGTTTGGACGGGGTTTCCGTTACCGGCTGAACCATCCGCGTCTGCCTGGACATCCGGATATTGTGCTTCGTAAGTATCGTACGGTCATTTTTGTCAACGGCTGCTTCTGGCATGGACATGATAATTGCAAATATTATCGCCTACCTAAAACGAATGTGGATTTCTGGCGGAAGAAAGTGGAACGGAACAAGAAACGTGATGTGGAGGAACAGCGTCAACTTGCTGCAATTGGATGGCATTGCATAACCATATGGGAGTGTCAATTAAAACCGAAGGTTTGTGCGCAGACACTTGAATCATTGGCTTTTACATTAAATCATATTTTTCTGGAAGACCGCAAAATCAAAACTTATAACACATCGGAAGATGAGGATACGCTGATGGCTGCTGAACCTGAGATGGAATATACGAATGGTTGAGATTGTCTTTCAAGAATAAGAGTTCTGTTTATCAGTTTGAAAGAGATAATAGGTTTCGATGTAGAATCTTGTATGAAGGAACATCCAGAATCTGTTGCAATTAATAAGATAAGCTGTTGATTTACATAAAGAACGAACTATTCGAATTTCTCGAATAGTTTAAAATCAGAACAAGAGCAGAGCGGAAACTCATCGTCAAGATGTGAAAAAAGGGGGCATTCGAAAGCAATCTTTTATGATTTGTATGTGAGGAAAAAAGTGGGGCTATGTTTGAACATTTTCCTGTAGAGAACATGGCCTATGTCAGGCTTATTATGATGCCATTATTGAAAGTTCAGGAATTGCTGATAGTGGCCATTTTATCGACTTTATGCTGGATGAGATTTTGAGTGCATTGAATATTGCATATTGCTTACTAATTTAGTAATGGAAGATGGTTTATGCCACATTTTAGTAGGAAGTGTAAGAAAAATGTATCTATACAATTTGCTATATTTGCATATACTACTAAAAACGTTTCTGTTGCAAGTTACAACGAAACGTAATTAAGATTTCAATTTATTGTAAAAAAGATAGAGTATGAAAAGATTTTCATTTGAACGGCTGTTATTTACTACATTAATTGCCTTATCGTTTGGATTTGTGTATACATCCTGTACATCGGATGATGAATCGTCAAAAGAAGAAGAGTCCGGGTTGCAAGTATCACAGGTGGTAGGTTGCTGGAAGGTGGCAGTATCAGATACAGTAACCGATTATTGGCAGTTCTCAACCGCTGTCGAATCGGATGCGGAAACCCAGTCACGTTTGGTTTCCATTGATACGCCAAGTGGAACTTATATCAATACAAGGGTTACGGAAAACGCACAAAATCATACTCGGGTGATGAAACTTCTTTCCTACGGGTCTTATGTGGTCAACTCGCTTAGACATGAGATTCTGATGACTCAGGGTAGTCTTTCTGATTATTCTACCAATTTCAAGGTGACTCTTATTGATGATAAAATGACTTTGGATTCCATAGGCTCGCAAGCACCACTGGTTCTAGTCAATGTGAACAGAATTGACAGCAATGATGATTCGGATTACGCAAAGTCTTTTTCGACAAAGACTTATTTTTCGTTCGGAGGGTATAAGTTTTCAATAAACAATGGTTGGTGTACTTTTATGGAGCATCCTCTTTTCAGAGGCCGTGAATCGGAATTGCTTTATTATGATATTGAGGCAGGACAAACCCAAGGAAGTAAAAATGTAGGTAAAGTATCTTTTGAGCATATAGGTAAAGATATGGGTAAAATAGTGATTCAAACTTCTGAAGCCATCAATGATCAAAGCTATTATTTTGACCAAGTGAGAATAGAAATAAAGCTTCAATTTTGGGGAAATGGCTATGGGGTGATAAAAGGTGGACATATTAGCCGTAGTGGCAAATATTATAATGGTTTCGATACGAGTGAATGTATTGTGGAAGAGGATATGTCTGCTGATTATGGCTTGTTTGGAACATTTCCTTACTAAGATCTTATAGTAGTTTTATCCGCAGTGGTATTGATTGTACTTTGTGGATTCAAGGAAAAGAGGCAGTTCAAGCGTGATCTGCCTTTTTTCTATTAAAATAGGAATAAATGTCTTGTCACACATCTTCTTACTCTCTTATTTTCCCTTTGCAGTTTTAAAGAATCATCAGAAAAAAGGTACAGACTCTTTTAGATGGAAAGAATTTTTTAAGTTTCATTGATGATTAGATGGATTTTTTCTACTTTTACAGAAAGATTATGGAATCGGCCTCTGAGTCGGTCACATGTCAGATTTAGAGACAAATAATCATAATCCAAAGACATAGGAAGGCATAGGCCTGGACACGTATGTCAGTAGCCATAAAATCATTATGGTATAAAAATGGATGCATTGTCTAATGCATATTCCCAGCGAGGCAGGATGAAGCCTCTATGCTATGGATTTATCTCTATAGCCCTCTCCGAAGTTAATTATTTGAATGTAGGGGTGTCCCCCAGATGTGTGCTCATCAGAGGGTCTCAAATGGAAAATACCTGTGGCTTGTTCTTTGAACCTGTATCATCCAAGTGATTGGACACTTGGCTTGTACCGATGTGCATAGGATAAGACGTGTGAAAAACATGCTGAGATTCTAGTTGTAGTCATCAGAAAATTAGAATATATAATCTCAAAAATACATTTTATGTGGAGAATCATTTTTATTTTATTATGGGCGTCTTTAAGTCTTGCGTCTTGTGACAATAAAAGGACCTGTCCTCTCTGTCAAGGAGAAGGAGAAATCCTTGTAGAAGGAATTATGCGGGAATGCATTGTCTGTAAGGGAGAAAAGAAAGTCGATGAGGATACATACAAGAATTTCTTCAAGGCACTGGAGCGTATGCATTCCGGCGGTAGCATGTCAGAGCCTGCATACGGGAATGGGGCCCAGGACATGGTGGATTGTCCCATGTGTTCGGGTACTGGGATTTTCTCATTTTATGGTGAGTCGCACCCCTGTAACGAATGTCGGCAGACTGGCAAGGTGACTCCACAGCGAGCTGCTCAATTGCGTCAGACTTTGCGGCAGGTGGACCAAATGACGGGTGGAGGCGGATATGATGACACAAGTATTCAGTACGGCAGTTCGTCGGGTAATGGTTCCGGTCGCGGATCTTACGATAGTGGAAGCGGGAATGAGTGCCGCTCTTGTGGTGGAACCGGCGACTGTACGTATTGTAACGGGGTGAAGGTTGTACCGTATGATGGAGAGTACGCTGAAGAAGGAGGATTCATGAAGTGTCCGGTGTGTAAGGGGAGCGGAAAGTGTGGCGTTTGCCATGGATACGGAAAAATCCGATAGTTACTTTAGTTGTATAATCATAAGGGAATGAGATATGGGACAGAATGAAATAAAGTTTACCCTGGTCGATACTAAAAAAGTGTGTGTATCAGGATTTCCCGAGTTGGAAGGAAGGGAAGGCTGCTATTTAGGGGAAGGTATGGCTATGTTCTGGGGAAAAGAATGGCGAAATTATGAGTTGTTTGTAGCCAACACCCACACTTGCAAAATCCGGAAATTGTCAACGGAAGGGGGAACCATGCTGGTGGACGACAGGGAGATTGACTTGGACCTGATAGCGAAGAAGTGCCCTCATGGGTATCGCAACGCCAAAGATAAGGTCCTGAAGTATGGGGGAGTGAACCGATACGGTGGCTTTGAAAAGGGGGTATGTGCCATTTCATGGATGTTGTATCCGGAGGGAAGATACTTTGCGGATTCAGACGGATTTGGGGGAGAAGACAATGAGGAGGAATGTGTGTATGCCATAATGGATACCCATCTTGATTTTATCGTACCTTTTCGTCCGGTAGACAATATAGAGAAGCTCCTGGAAGAGGTGAGAGCACACACTTGTGGATCAGAACTGTAGCGCGCTGTTGCATCCTGAACCATACTTCAGGGAGGAGAGGGATGCTGCTGTGGGGAGATGGTTCTGATAAAGGGATTGGGAGGAGCTGTTCGGTTATTAGGATGGAAGGGAGATGATCATGTGACAAAAAGAAGGCCTGATTTTGATAGATTTTGTGACATTTATTTATACATTTGTAAAAAATGTTTTATTCTCGTATTTAAAAGCTTGAGAGGACAGACAGAAGCTGTACTATGGAAAGGACCTTTTACAAGGTAGGGAGAATGAAAGGGTGTAAATGATGAGAAGCACAATCTATGGCAATCTGGGATATATTCACGAAAAACAAGACCTCGCGTTATGCCATTGTGGACGTAGAGGTAGGATTGAAAGACCATAAAATTCATGATATAGGGGCTCTTCGGCAGGACGGTGCCACTTTTCATAAGGCATCGAAGGAGGAGTTGCTTGATTTCCTGCGCGATACGGATTATCTCTGCGGACACAATATCATTCATCATGATGCGAAATATTTGTTTCCCGACAAGGCTTGTCGCTGGACACTGGTGGATACGTTGTATGTCTCGCCGCTGCTGTTTCCGGAGCGTCCTTACCACCGGCTGGTGAAGGACGACAAGCTGGTGTGCGACCAGATGAACAACCCGGTGAACGACTGCGAGAAGGCGCGCGACCTGCTCTTGGATGAGATGGCCCGGTGGAGTTCGTTGCCCGAAGAGAAACGGAAGGTGTTTGCCTCGTTGCTGAAGGGCAAGGAAGAGTTCGACGGGTTTCTTAGCCTGGTAAAAGCCGAAAAGGTGAGCTGGGGACTGGTGGGACTGATACGCCGCCTTTATGACGGGAAAATCTGTGCGCATGCCGATGTGGACATGCTGGTCCGGCAGTATCCTTGTGAGCTGGCTTATGCGCTGGCATTGATTGACACCACCGACCATCGTTCCGTGACGCCCGGATGGGTGCTTCGCAATTATCCGGAAGTGGAATATGTGATGAAGCTCCTGCGGCATACCCGTTGTGCGGAGGGATGTGCGTATTGCCGCAGCCAGCTGGATGTGCTGCGTGGCCTGAAACTGTTTTTCGGATATGACCAGTTCCGTACGTACGGGGGCGAACCGTTGCAGGAACGGGCGGCCCGGGCGGCGATAGAAGGGAGGTCCTTGCTGGCCATCTTTCCGACAGGGGGTGGAAAATCACTGACCTTCCAGTTGCCGGCGCTGATGGAGGCGCGGGCGGTGCACGGACTGACGGTGGTGATTTCGCCCTTGCAGTCGCTCATGAAAGACCAGGTGGACAACCTGGCCGACAGGGGGATTACGGATGCGGTGACCATCAACGGACTGCTGGACCCCATCACGAGGGCGCTTTCCATCCAGCGGGTGCAGGAAGGGGATGCTTCGCTGCTGTATATCGCTCCCGAGATGCTGCGCTCAAAGACCATCGAACGGATTCTGATGGTGCGGAATGTGGTGCGGTTTGTCATCGATGAGGCGCATTGTTTCTCTTCCTGGGGACAGGATTTCCGGGTGGATTACCTGTATATCGGCAAGTTCATTCAGGAGTACCAGCAAAAGAAGGGTTGCCGGACGCCGATACCGGTTTCCTGCTTCACGGCGACGGCCAAGCAGAAGGTGGTGCAGGATATCTGTGATTATTTCAAGCGGACGTTGAACCTGGACCTGGAGCTGTTTGCTTCTACGGCTTCGCGCACGAACCTGCGCTATTCGGTGATTCATGCCGAGACGGACGACGATAAGTATGCTAAACTGAGGGAGCTGGTGGCGGAATCCACGTGCCCGACCATTGTGTATGTGTCGCGTACCCGGCGCACCAAGGAGCTGGCTTCGAAGCTGACGCGCGACGGGTACAAGGCATTGCCTTTCAACGGGAAGATGGATTCGGACGAGAAGATTGCCAACCAGGATGCGTTCATGAGCGACCAGGTGCGCATCATCGTGGCGACGTCGGCCTTCGGAATGGGGGTGGACAAGAAGGACGTGGGACTGGTGGTGCATTATGATATTTCCGATTCGCTGGAGAATTATGTGCAGGAGGCAGGTCGGGCGGGACGTGACCCGCATCTCAATGCGCGGTGTTATGTGCTTTACAGTGACAACGACCTGGACAAGCATTTCATTCTGCTGAATCAGACGAAACTGAGCATCAGCGAAATCCAGCAGGTGTGGAAGGCGGTGAAGGACATGACGAGAAAGCGTATGCGGGTGTGCTGTTCGGCGCTGGAGATTGCCCGGAACGCCGGATGGGATGACTCGGTGTCGGACATCGAAACGCGGGTGCGGACGGCTTTGTCGGCACTGGAGCAGAGTGGTTACCTGGAGCGGGGGAACAATGTGCCGCATGTGTATGCCACCGGCATTACGGTGAAGAACATGGACGAGGCCCGGCAGCGCATCACGGCATCGGTCTTGTTTGGGCAGGATGAGATAGAGAAGGCGGTGAGAATCATTACTTCCCTGATTTCGCAGAAGTACATTGCCAAGGCGCAGGATTCGGGAGCGGAATCGCGGATTGATTACCTGGCCGACATTCTGGGGCTGACCAAGAAAGAGGTGGTGTCAGTGGTGGAACGGATGCGGCAGGAGGGTATCCTGGCCGACAGCAAGGATATATCGGCTTATCTGATGGATGCCGGTGATTCGGAACGGAGGGCCCGGATGTTTCTGGAGCGTTTTGCCAGGTTGGAACGGTATATCCTCAGCCACATTCCGGATGAGGCTCTGCGTATCTCGTGCAAGCAGCTGAATGACAATGCGGTGCATGAGGGCATCGACACATCGAAGGAGAAGGACATTCGGACGTTGCTTTATTTCCTGACCATCAAGGGGTATATCCGCAAGAAGGAAGATGCGGAACACCACATGGAGCTTAGCCGGCGGGCAGATATGGAATCGATTCTTCGGCGTGTGGAAAAGCGGATTGAGATTAGCCGGTTTGCCGTGGGATGGCTGTACAAGCTGGCAAAGGAGGGGGAAGTGCAGGATGCTGGGACCGAGAAGGCGGCCGTACAGTTCTCGGTGGTGGAGTTGCTGAACCAGTTGAAGACGGGTTCCCAGTCTCTTTTTCATCCGGGGGAAGAGTTGCAGCTGGAGGATGTGGAAGAGTCGCTTCTGTATCTGTCGAAAATCGGGGCACTCAAGTTGGAAGGGGGCTTCCTGGTGCTTTACAATGCCATGGACATCCGGCGTATCAAGGACAATAAGTCGCGCTACAAGCAGGATGACTACCGGATGCTGAACGAATTCTACAAGCAGAAAATCCAGCAGGTACACATCGTGGGGGAATATGCCAACCTGATGGTGAGGGATTATCAGGCGGCGTTGCAGTATGTGCAGGATTATTTCCAGATGGATTACAAGAAATTTATTGCCAAGTATTTCAAGGGGGAGCGGGTGAACGAGATTCAGCGCAACCTGACGCCGGAGAAATACAAGCAGTTGTTCGGCCAGCTGTCCAAGCGGCAGATGGAGATTATTTCGGACAAGGAGTCGCGCTGCATCGTGGTGGCGGCAGGGCCGGGAAGCGGGAAGACCCGGGTACTGGTGCACAAGCTGGCTTCGCTGTTGCTGCTGGAGGATGTGAAGCACGAGCAGTTGCTGATGCTGACTTTCTCCCGGGCGGCTGCCACGGAATTCAAGCAGCGGCTGATGGAACTGATTGGCAACGCGGCGCACTACGTGGAAATCAAGACTTTCCATGCTTATTGCTTTGACTTGCTGGGACTGATAGGCAACCTGGAGGAAGTGAAGAACGTGGTCGGGAAGGCGGCGGAAATGATTGAGCAGGGAGAGGTGGAGCCTAACCGCATCGGCAAGACGGTGCTGGTGATTGACGAGGCGCAGGACATGGGAGCCGAAGAACATGCGCTGGTGCGGGCGTTGATGCACCACAACGAGGAGATGCGGGTGATAGCGGTGGGCGATGACGACCAGAATATTTATGACTTCCGCGGATCGGATGCCGGGTACATGTTCCGGTTGATGCAGGAGCAGGGAAGCCGCTTTGTGGAGATGACCGAGAACTACCGGAGCAGCCGGCATGTGGTGGCTTTTGCCAATGAGTTTGTGAAGGGGATTGGCCGGAGGATGAAGACTTCGCCCATTGTTTCCATGCGGAAGGAAGACGGGTGGGTGACAGTGACCCGCCATTCGTCGGCTTGTATGTATCAGCCGTTGGTGGAGGAACTGTGTCGGAACCGGGGGGAAGGAACGACCTGTGTGCTGACCCAGACCAACGAGGAGGCGGTGATTGTGGTGGCGCTGTTGCGGAAACGGGGGGTGCGTAGCAAGCTGATTCAGTCGATGGAGGGTTTGCTGTTCTGGAACCTGGCCGAGATGCGGTATTTCCTGAAGTACATCACTAAGCGGGTCAGCACGCCGCTGATTCCGGATGACTTGTGGGAGGAGGCGAAGCGTGCCACTTTTGAGGCTTACGACGGAAGTTCGAGCCTGGCCTACGTGAAGCGTTGTGTGGAGGTGTTTGAGCAAATCAACCGGACGAAGTATGTGACGGATTTCAAGGAGTTCGTGTTTGAATCGTCGGTGGAGGACTTTTGCGACGTGTCGGGGGCGGATGTGGTGGTGTTGACCATTCACAAGGCCAAGGGCCGGGAGTTTGACGACGTGTACATGCTGGTTGCGGATGGCTACCTGAAGAATGACCATCTGCTTCGCCGCTATTATGTGGGCATCACCCGGGCCAAGAACCGGCTGTTCGTGCATACGAACGGGGATTTCTTTGCGGGTTTGAAAGCGGACGAGTATCGGGTGGACCCGCGGGAGTACGCGATGCCGGAAGAGATTGTGTTGCAGCTCTCGCACAAGGATGTGTTCCTGGATTTCTTCAAGTTCAAGGACCTCAAGCGGGTAGTGCTGTCGCTGAAAGGAGGAGACGCATTGGGTTACAGGGACGCTACCTTGTATGACGGGAAGCAGCGGCCCGTGGCCCGTTTGTCGCAGAGCATGCAGAAGAAACTGGCAGAATGGAAGGAGCGCGGGTACGAGGTGAAGTCGGCTTCGGTGCGGTTTGTGGTGGCCTGGAAACCGAAGGATGCACCGAAAGAGGAGGCGGAGACGGCTGTGCTGCTGCCCGACCTGGTGTTGTGCTTGTGATTTATTTTCGTTACCTTTGCTTCTATAACCCACAAAACCCCAAGAATTATGGACATACAAACAATACTATCCAACCTGAAGATTGACCAGTTGAACGCCATGCAGGAGGCCGCCATCGATGCCTGGAAAGACGGCAGCGACCTGATTCTGCTTTCGCCCACCGGCTCCGGGAAGACGCTGGCTTATCTGTTGCCGCTGGTGAGCTCGCTGAAGCAGGGAGTGGAAGGCGTGCAGGCCGTGGTGCTGGTGCCTTCGCGCGAACTGGCCCTGCAGATTGAGCAGGTGTTCAAGGCCATGGGAACCGGCTTCCCGGTGATGAGCTGCTACGGCGGACGTCCGGCCATGGAGGAACACCGCACCATGAAGGGCATCTCGCCGGCCGTGATTATCGGTACGCCGGGACGTATGAACGACCACCTGAACAAGGAGAATTTCGAGGCCGGCACGGTGCGTACGCTGGTCATCGACGAGTTTGACAAATGCCTGGAGTTCGGCTTCCAGGACGAGATGGCCGAGGTCATCGGCAAGTTGCCGTCGTTGCGCCGCCGCTTCCTGTTGTCGGCCACCGATGCGGAGGAGATTCCGCGCTTCACGGGGATGAACCGCACGCAGAAGCTGGACTTCCTGAATCCGGAGGAGACGGTATCGCAGCGCTTGAGGCTCTACCGGGTGACCTCGCCGGAGAAGGACAAGCTGGAGACGCTCTACAAGCTGCTGTGTACGTTGGGCAACGAATCGACGCTGGTGTTCTGCAACCACCGGGAGAGTGTGGACCGGGTAGGGAAGTACCTGCACTCCATGAAGGTGTATTGCGAGACGTTCCACGGCGGCATGGAGCAGGACGACCGCGAACGGGCGTTGTATAAGTTTCGCAACGGGAGCTGCCACATCTTCGTGTCGACCGACCTGGCGGCCCGGGGACTGGATATTCCGGACATCCGCAATGTGGTGCATTATCACTTGCCGGTGGCCGAGGACGGGTTCATCCATCGCAACGGACGTACGGCGCGCTGGGAGGCGGACGGAAATGCCTTCCTCATTCTGCATGCCGAAGAACGTATCCCCGACTATGTGCCGCAGCCGCTCGAGGAGTTCGCCTTGCCGGAAAAGACACCGCAGCCTGCCTTGCCGGAATTTGTCACCTTGTATATAGGGAAAGGCAAGAAAGACAAGATCAACAAGATTGACATCGTGGGTTTCCTCTCCAAAAAAGGCGGACTGGGCCGGGAGGACGTGGGTCGTGTAGACGTGAAAGATCACTATGCGTTTGCGGCTATTTCGCGGAAAAAGGCTAAACAAACGTTAAAACTCATACAAAATGAAAAGATTAAGGGGATAAAAACTTTGATAGAACTGGCAAAATAATAACTTTGTGTCACATCAGCCCTCCGGCGGTGAGGGCTGCTTCGCATTTTGCTATGTCGCGCGAGTGTCCTCCCTGCCATGGCTTTCCATTCTCGTGTCAATATGTTATCAAAAAGACCTTTACTTGCATAATTTGAAAGTTAAAATCCGATAAGCGTGTAAAATTATCACGAATTCTTTTGGAAGTCTCAAAATAATCACTAAATTCGCAAGTGTTAGCTAAAATGATTGTTTAACCAAAACAAACTTCCAATGAAGAAACATAATTTTAATGCGGGACCGTCTATTTTGCCTCGCGAAGTGATAGAAAAGACAGCTCAGGCTATTCTTGATTTTAATGGTTCAGGACTTTCGTTGATGGAAATCAGTCACCGCGCGAAAGACTTCCAGCCGGTGGTGGATGAAGCGGTTGCGCTGTTCAAGGAACTGCTGCATATTCCGGAAGGATACTCGGTACTGTTCCTGGGTGGAGGTGCAAGCTTGGAGTTCTGTATGGTTCCCTATAATTTCCTGGAAAAGAAAGCGGCTTACCTGAACACGGGTACATGGGCTAAGAAGGCCATGAAGGAAGCCAAGGCTTTCGGCGAGACGATTGAGGTGGCTTCTTCCGAAAAGGATGGCTACACGTATATCCCGAAGAATTACGAAGTGCCGGCCGATGCGGATTATTTCCATATCACGACGAACAATACAATCTATGGTACGGAACTGCATGCCGACCTGGATGTGAACGTGCCGATGGTGGCTGATATGTCGTCGGATATCTTCTCCCGTCCGGTGGATGTGTCCAAGTATATCTGTATCTACGGAGGTGCGCAGAAGAACCTGGCGCCTGCGGGTGTGACTTTCGTCATCGTGAAGAACGAGGCACTGGGCAAGGTGTCCCGTCATATCCCGACCATGCTGAACTATCAGACGCATGTGGACAAGGGTTCTATGTTCAACACGCCGCCGGTAGTGCCTATTTATGCGGCTCTCCAGACATTGCGCTGGCTGAAGGAACAGGGCGGTGTGGAAGAAATGCAGCGCCGTGCCAAACAGCGTGCCGACATGCTGTATGCGGAAATCGACCGCAACAAGCTGTTCCGGGGTACGGTGACGGTGAAGGAAGACCGTTCGTACATGAACATCTGTTTCGTCATGGCGGATGAATACAAGGAACTGGAGGCCGACTTCCTGAAGTTCGCTACCGAAAAAGGTATGGTGGGCATCAAGGGTCACCGTTCGGTAGGTGGTTTCCGTGCTTCTTGCTACAATGCCATGCCGGTAGAAAGTGTGCAGGCGCTTATCGACTGCATGCAGGAATTTGAGAAAATGCATTAATTGTTGTTATATCTGAGAATAAGGGCGTGGGAGATACAAAAACACGTCCTTGTTTTCTTTAAAATCGAATATTATGAAAGTATTGGTTGCGACAGAGAAACCGTTTGCCAAAGTGGCAGTAGACGGTATCCGGAAAGAGATAGAAGGTGCAGGCTATGAACTGGCTTTGCTGGAGAAATATACCGACAAACAGCAGTTGCTCGATGCGGTGAAGGATGCGAATGCGGTGATTATCCGCAGTGATATCATCGACAAGGAGGTGCTGGATGCGGCGAAGGAACTGAAAATCGTGGTGCGTGCCGGCGCGGGATACGACAATGTGGATCTGGAGGCGGCTACGGCGCACGGGGTTTGCGTGATGAATACCCCGGGTCAGAACTCGAATGCGGTGGCCGAACTGGCTTTCGGCATGATGGTGATGGCGGTGCGTAACTTCTACGACGGCAAGTCGGGCACGGAACTGAAGGGCAAGAAGCTGGGTATTCATGCGTATGGCAACGTGGGACGCAATGTGGCACGTATCGCCAAGGGATTCGGCATGGACATCTATGCATACGATGCCTACTGCCCGAAAGAGGCGATGGAGGCCGACGGCGTGAAACCGGTGGATTCAGCCGAAGAACTGTATGCCACCTGCAACGTGGTGTCTCTGCACATTCCGGCCACTGCCGAAACCAAGAACTCGATTAATTATGATTTGGTGAACCGGATGCCGAAAAACGGTCTGCTGGTGAATACAGCCCGCAAGGAGGTCATCAACGAGGCGGAACTGATCAAGCTGATGGAAGACCGTCCGGACCTGAAGTATGTGACCGACATCATGCCGGTGGCCAATGAAGAATTTGCGGCCAAATTCCCGGGACGTTATTTCTCTACGCCGAAGAAGATGGGTGCACAGACGGCAGAGGCGAATATCAATGCCGGCATCGCAGCGGCCCGTCAGATTGTGGGCTTCCTGAAGGATGGTTGTGAGAAATTCCGTGTAAATAAAAAATAACTCCTGTTTTACGCATAAATGAAACTGACGAGTGACGAACGGCATTTGCTGATTCCGTTGGGAATGGGCAGTTCCTTGCTGCTGGTGAATACGTTGTGCAGGTCGTTTCTGGATGACTTCTGGCAGGGTTTTCTGTGCGGTATGGCACTGGCATGTTTACTTTATGCGTTACGGACGTTGGTATTGTTTTTCAAACGAAATTTCAAGCATTATGGCAACAGTTAAACCATTTAAAGGACTTCGTCCGCCGAAGGAGCTGGTGGAGCAGGTGGCTTCCCGTCCTTACGACGTGTTGAACTCGGCTGAGGCCCGCGAAGAGGCGAAAGGCAACGAGAAATCATTGTATCACATCATCAAGCCGGAGATTGACTTCCCGGAAGGTACCGACGAGCACGACCCGCGGGTGTACGACAAGGCGGTGGAGAACTTCCGTATGTTCCAGGAAAAGGGCTGGCTGGTGCAGGACGACAAACCGTGTTATTATATTTATGCCCAGACCATGAACGGCAAGACGCAGTATGGTTTGGTGGTGGGGGCTTACGTGCCCGACTACATGAACGGAGTAATCAAGAAGCATGAGCTGACGCGACGCGACAAGGAAGAGGATCGCATGAAGCATGTACGGGTGAACAATGCGAACATCGAACCGGTGTTCTTCGCTTACCCGGAAAGCAAGGTGCTCGATGCGGTGGTGGCGAAATATACGGCGCAGAAGCCGGTGTATGATTTCGTGGCACCCGACGACGGCTTCGGCCATCAGTTCTGGGTGATTGACGGCGACAAGGACATCGCCACAATCACGGAGGCGTTCAAGGAGATGCCTTCGCTCTACATTGCCGACGGACATCACCGGAGTGCGGCAGCGGCGCTGGTGGGGGCTGAAAAGGCGGCCCAGAATCCGAACCACCGGGGCGACGAGGAATACAATTACTTCATGGCAGTGTGTTTCCCGGCCGAGCAGCTCACCATCATTGACTACAACCGGGTGGTGAAGGACTTGAACGGGCTGACGCCGCAGGAGTTCCTGGAGGCGCTGAAGAAGAACTTCGTGGTGGAGGAAAAGGGAACGGACATCTACAAGCCGGCGGCCCTGCATAACTTCTCATTATATCTGGATGGCAAGTGGTACAGTCTGACGGCCAAACCGGGCACGTACGACGACCACGACCCGATTGGGGTGCTCGACGTGACGATTTCCTCGAACCTGATTTTGGACGAGATTCTCGGCATTAAGGACTTGCGTTCGGACAAACGCATCGATTTCGTGGGCGGTATCCGCGGACTGGGTGAACTGAAGAAACGGGTGGACAGCGGCGAGATGAAGATGGCGCTGGCTCTCTATCCGGTGTCCATGAAGCAGCTGATGGACATTGCCGATACAGGCAACATCATGCCGCCGAAAACCACCTGGTTCGAACCGAAACTGCGTTCGGGATTGGTGATTCACAAATTGGAGTGAGATGCATAAGCTGGAGTGATAGATGCTCCTATAGAAAGAAATCAAGGGCTGTGGCCTCGTGAAAGAGGAACAGCCCTGATGATATATGTTATCATTTTTTCATCCTCTTGTTTTAGTCGTGTATTTCTTAGGGACGGCTGGAAACAAGAGGATTTTTTGTTGCCTTATTTCGGCAAGGTCACGGGGAACAGGTCGTTCGGACGGTGTTCGCGCAGGATGACCTGCTTCATCTGGTCCACGAGCTCCGGATGCTGGGCAGCCACGTCGTGGTCTTCGTGGATGTCGTCGGCCAGGTTATAGAGATGAGGCACGCCCTTCTTTACTACCATCTTCCAGTCGCCCATGCGGAGACCAATCTGGTCGGTTTCGTGGAACTCCCAGTAGAGGAAGTCGTGCGACTTCTGGATGGCGTCATTCCCCAGCAGGGTGGGGGCGAAGGAGATGCCGTCGAAACAGTCGCCTTCCAGTTTCTTGTTCAGGTATTTCTTCGGGAAACGCTTGTCGCCCACCAGTTCGCAGAACGTCGGCATAATGTCGTAGAAGGCCAGTTGATGGTCGTTCACGGTACCGGCTTTCACCTTGCCCGGCCAACGGACGATGAACGGGATGCGGATACCGCCTTCGTAGCACTGGCGTTTCAGGCCGCGCAGCTTGCCGTCGCGTCCGAAGAATGTCGGGTCGGCCCCGCCTTCTTCGTGAGGACCGTTGTCACTGCTGAAAATCACAATCGTATTCTCGTCGAGACCTTTTTCCTTCAGCTTGGCCAGGATTTCGCCCACGTAGGTATCCAGTCGGTTAATCATGCCGGCAAACTGGGCGTGAGTATGGTCGCTGGCATTGTAGCGGGAGCCGGCCTGTCCGCCCCAGGTCTTGTCTTCAAAGAATTTCTGCTTGTATTTCTTCAGGAGGGAGTCGTTGGGCTGGGCCAGTTCGGCGTGCGGAAGGGTATAGGTGAAGAAACCGTAGAAAGGCTGGGAAGCGTCCTGCTTGTCGAGCCATTCCAAGGCCTTGCGGTGAATGAGGTCGGCCGAGTATTGCGTACGCTTGAAGTAGTCATCGCCACTCATCGGATAGCGGATGTTGTCTTCTAGGATGATGCGGGTCACGGCCGTGTCGCCTGCAGCCCGGCTGTAACTGTTCAGGAAGTTCGGGTAGTAGAGGTGCGCCTGGAACTGGCACATGTAGCCGAAGTATTCGTCCACGCCGCGCTTGTCGGGAGTGGAGGTCGAGCCTTCGTAGCCGCCTGCCCATTTGCCGAACATGCCGGTGGTATAGCCGTTCTTCTTCATGATTTCCGGCAGGATGATGTGCTGCGGGTCGTAGGGTTCCTGTCCCGTCACGGCATATTCCTTGTTCTGTCCGTACCACACCTCGCCGCTCCAGTATTCCTTGTTGCCTCTCACGTGGCCGTGTCCACTGTGCTGGCCGGTCATCAGGCTGGCGCGCGACGGAGCACTCACGGGACTTCCGGCGTAGGCCTGGGTGAAACGCATGCCTTCGCGGGCCATCTGGTCGATGCAGGGAGTCTGGATGAAAGGTTGTCCGTAGCAGCCTAAATCGCCGTAGCCCATGTCGTCGCAAAGAATAAAGATAATGTTGGGTTTCTCGGAAGCGGGAGTGGCGGCTTGTGCATGAGGAGCAGCTAGGGCCGCCAGCCCCATGCAGTAAGTCAGTTTCTGTAATTTTTTCATGCCATTAGTTTCTTAAAGGGGTTAATGTTGTGGACAAAGATAGTGCTTTCGGGGCAAAGATGAGCGAAAAATCACTAAATTTGCGTCCTGAAAAAAGACAAAAGCCATGCAAGACGATACCTATAAGACCATTGGAGCGCGTGCCGAGGCCATTTATACCGAGAAGCGCAGCAAGTTTATCGCCATCGCGTTGCCGGTGCGCACCCTGACCGAAGTCAAGTCGCTCCTGGAGGAGTACCAGAAGAAATACTACGACGCGCGCCACGTGTGTTATGCTTACATGCTGGGGCCGGAACGGAAGGATTTCCGGGCGAACGACAACGGGGAGCCTTCGGGAACGGCGGGCAAGCCGATTCTGGGACAAATCAACTCGCACGAGCTGACCGACGTGCTGGTCATCGTGGTGCGCTATTTTGGGGGTATCAAGCTGGGCACGAGCGGACTGATTGTGGCGTACCGCACGGCGGCGGCCCTGGCGCTGGAGGAGGCTCCGGTGCTTGAGAAGACCGTCGACGAGGAGGTGGCCGTGGCGTTCGAATATCCTTTCATGAACGACATCATGCGCATCGTCAAGGAGGAATCGCCCGAGATTCTGGAACAGTCGTACGATATGGACTGCCTGATGCGGCTGCGCATCCGCAAGTCGATGATGGGTAAGCTCCGCGCGCGGTTGGAGAAGGTAGAGACGGCCCGTTTCGTGGATGAATAACAACCTGATGAGTCTGCACATCCGCCAATCGATGAGGAGGTAAGCTCCGTGCGCGGTGGAAGAAGGTAGAGACGGCCCGTTTCGTGGACGAGTGACAGCCTGCTGCGTCTGCGCATCCGCCAATCGATGAGGAGGAAGCTCCGCGCGCGGTTGGAGAAGGTAGAGACGGCCCGTTTCGTGGATGAATAACAACCTGCTGCGGCTTCGCATCCGTCAATCGAGGAGGAGGAAGCTCCGTGCGCGGCGGAAGGAAATGGAAACCGCCTATTTCGTGGATAAATAACGGGTAGATGGAATTGAAATCGGGATTTTTCTTCACTGAAAGTGCTGATTTTTTGCTGTTTCCTGCTGTTTTTTTAATAAATTTTATTACCTTTGTTCAAACCTTTTAATCTTTTCTTATGAAACATCTGGCTGGCCTTATTTTCTTTGTTTGTCTTCTTTTCGGATGCAGGGAGGAAGCAGATCGTGGCTTGGTACAGCCTGTGGAACAGTCGGTGGTGTCGGAAGAGGCAGCGCCGGACAGTGTGGAAGCGGTGCTCCCGTTTGAGCGCAAACCGTTGACGGGCGCCGACATCATTTTGGTCAAAGAACTGCTTTTCGACAAATATACCTTGAAGGATGAATATCCGTATCAGGACACGGTGCGCTCGTTCAAGTGGGACGTGATTCGCAAGTGTCTGGCCTTCATCGAGAACCTGCAATACGAGGCCGCCCGCTGGGCCGTTTTCCAGAACTACAAGAACCGGAACCAGGAAGCGCCGCTGGTGAAGAGCTATGTGCGTAACGTGTACCGCCGCATTGCCGATACGCTGGGCGTGGAGCGCTACCAGTCGGTGCCGCTTTACCTGCCGACCGATACGCTGGTGCCGGAACGCTACGGACGCGACGGGGCCTTGGTTTCCATGCGGGGCGAGAACGGAGGATTCTACCGGGTGTCGCCGGTGAGCATCGAGGGAGAATGGCTGGTGCCTCGCCGCTATGTCAAGTTGCTGGCCGACAGCACGGCGTTTCATCATGTGGTGGTGGTAGACCGGGGCGACCAGAACATCGCCACGCTGGAACGACTGGAAGAAGGTACCTGGGCCATCCGCAGCATGAATCCGGCCACTACGGGGATGCACCGTCCGCCGTATGCGCAGGAAACCCCTCTCGGCATGTTCGTATTGCAGGAGAAGAAGTTGCGCATGGTCTTCCTGAAAGACGGTTCCTCGGCCACCGGAGGCTATGCACCCTATGCAAGCCGTTTCACCAACGGGGCCTATATCCACGGCGTACCGGTCAACGTGCCGCGGACAGCCATGATTGAGTACAGCTGGTCGCTGGGCACCACACCCCGTTCGCACATGTGTGTGCGGAATGCCACCTCGCATGCCAAGTTCGTTTACGACTGGGCTCCGACGGAACGGGCACTGGTCATCGTAATTGAGTGATTTCTATAAAATTAACTCTCTTTCGGAATCGGAATGCCCGAAAAATCCGTACCTTTGCCGCCGAATATTCTTAGGTGGTCTATAATCATGCGAAATTCGAAATTGAAACTTATTTTCTCTGCACTTTTTCTGTCTTTCCCCTGCGCGTATTTCACGGCGGAAGGGGAGTGTGTTTCTCCTGAAAACCCGGCGGCTTCGGTGAAGGCAACCGACGAGGTGACGTCGCTCTACCACGCCATGCAGCTGGAAGGAGTGGTCAACTGGAAGGCGTTCAAGCTGGCAGTGACGGGCTACAACCGCATCAAGGGACGGAAACGTGAGGTGCTGACCCTGATTGATTTCTCGAAACCTTCCACGGAAAAACGGCTCTACGTGTTCGACATGAAGCATCGTCGGATGCTCTATTCGTCGGTCGTTTCGCACGGGAAGAACAGCGGAGGGAATTACGCCACTTCATTCTCCAATGAATACGGTTCCTATAAAAGTTCGCTGGGTTTCTACCTGACGGCCTCTACCTATCAGGGGAAGAACGGCTATTCGCTGGTGCTCGACGGACTGGAGAAAGGCATCAACGACCGGGCTCGTGAGCGGGCCATCGTGGTGCATGGAGCAGCCTATGCCGACCCGTCTGTCGCCAAGCGTGGCGGACGCCTGGGACGCAGTTTCGGCTGTCCGGCCCTTCCTACCTCCGTGGCACGTCCCATTATTGATACGATAAAAGGGGGCAGCGTCATGTATATCTATGCCGAAACCCCCTCTTACCTGGCCCAGAGTTCGATTCTGAGCGACTCGGATGTCAATGTTATCGTAAATCAATGATTTCCGCTTTCGGATACTTCTGTTTGTTGAAGCGGAACGTCGCATCGGGCAGGTTCACTCCCGTGCGGTAGGAAGAAATCTGAAACTCCTGTTTCTCGCCGTTCTGCAGCTGGATGGCAATGTAGACGGGCGAACCGTTTTCCTTTACATTCAGCGTGATGCTTTTCACATCCTGTGAAGCCTTGGGCGTGAGGATGATTTCCTGTCCCCGTTTGCCTTGGCGGGTCTTTTCACCCACATAGCGGTAGTTGAAGCTTTTCTTGTAGGTCGTCACCAGGGCATACGGATTGACGCTCTGCAATTCCTCCGGGGTAGGGGTGGACACGTTCACCTCTTCGTTCTGCTCCACGTAGCTCCATTGCGTCTTGCCGTCGAACCACGTCTGGATACCCCCGCTCTCCAGGTAAAACTTGTTGCCTTTCAGCAGCAGGTTGCCGCTTTGCGTACCTCCGAAGCTCAGGCTGATACCGCCCGCCTTCTGGTAACTCTCTGCCATCTTGTTCAAGATGCTTTCCGCTTTTGCGTCCTGCTGTGCTGCGGCCCGGCACAGGGCGATACCCATCAGCAGGATGACCAGAAAAATCTTTTTCATATCCAATCAGTTTACTAAGTTGTACGGATAAGGGCAGCCCGTCAGTCTTTCAGGCTGCTCATTCTCATTTGTAAGTCGTTTTCGTCCATGCAGAGCACGTCGCGCGCCTTGCTGCCGTTGGCCGGTCCCACGATACCCGCTTTCTCCAGCTGGTCCATGATGCGTCCGGCGCGGTTGTAACCGATGGAGAACTTACGCTGAATCAGCGAGGTGGAACCCTGCTGGTGGTAGATGACCAGGCGGGCTGCTTCTTCGAAGAGCGGGTCGAGACGGTTCATGTCCACATCGGCCGCACTGCCACTCGCTTCGGCATTCTCGTCCACGTATTCCGGCAGCATGAAGGCCGTCGGATACCCCTGCTGCTTGCCGATGAAGGCCGCGATGCGTTCCACTTCCGGCGTGTCGACAAAGGCACACTGCACACGCACCGGATCGTTGCCTTGCAGGTAGAGCATATCTCCCTTACCAATCAATTGCTGGGCACCCGGACGGTCGAGGATGGTACGTGAGTCCATCATGGAAGCCACACGGAAGGCCACACGTGCCGGGAAGTTCGCCTTGATGGTACCCGTGATGATGTTCGTGGTCGGACGCTGGGTGGCGATGATGGCATGGATACCCACCGCACGGGCCAGCTGGGCGATACGGCAGATAGGCAGTTCCACTTCCTTGCCGGCGGTCATGATCAAGTCACCGAACTCATCAATGATGATGACGATGTAGGGCAGGAAGCGATGTCCGTTCTCCGGATTCAGTTGGCGGTTGATGAATTTCGCATTGTATTCCTTGATGTTACGGCAGCCCGCACTCTGCAGGAGCTTGTAACGGTTGTCCATTTCCACACACAGCGAGTTCAGCGTCTGCACCACCTTCGTCACGTCGGTGATGATGGCGTCGCCGCCGTCGGGCAGCTTGGCCAGGAAGTGACGCTCAATCGGCGCATAGATGGCAAATTCCACCTTCTTCGGGTCGATGATGACGAACTTCAGTTCGCTCGGGTGCTTCTTGTAGAGCAGGGAAGTCACGATGGCATTCAGACCGACCGACTTACCTTGACCCGTGGCACCGGCCACCAGCATGTGGGGCGCTTTGGCCAAATCCACCATGAACACCTCGTTGGTGATGGTCTTACCCAGGGCCACCGGCAGGTCGTAGGTGGTTTCCTGGAACTTCTTGCTGGCCAGGATGGAACTCATCGGCACGATGTGCGGGTTGGCGTTCGGCACCTCGATACCGATGGTACCCTTGCCCGGAATCGGGGCGATGATACGGATACCCAGTGCTGAAAGGCTCAGGGCGATGTCGTCTTCCAGGTTGCGGATTTTCGAGATGCGCACCCCTTCGGCCGGCGTGATTTCATATAAGGTGATGGTCGGACCCACACTCGCCTTGATGGAACTGATTTCGATGCCGAAGCTGCGCAGCACCTTGATGATGCGGTTCTTGTTGGCATTCTGTTCCTCCATGTCGATGTCCGGCTCCTCGTTCTGGTACGTGTTCAGCAAGTCGAGGGTAGGGAAGTGGTAGAACTCCAGGTCCAGCCGCGGGTTGTACGGTTGGGTGAGGTCGCCCTTGTAGGCCTGGTCTTCTTCCTTGGTGTCGTTGCTCACCTCAAACGCCGGTTCCTCTTCAGGCTGTGCTTCCTTCCGGACCGGCTCCACCTCAAAAGGGTGGTCTTCGTCTTTTTCTTCCGGTTCAATGGGCAGGTCGATGGTCTTCGGCTGTTCGTCGGCCTCCTTCGGCATTTCCGGCTGAGCTTCCGGCTGGCTTTCCGGAGCCTTCACCGCATCCTCCGCTTTCTTGTCCGCTTCTGGTGCCTTGTCCTTCCGTTTGCGGTGCGTCCAGCTCTTCCAGAAACTTTCTTTCTTTTCTTCCTTCTCTTCTTCCGGCTCGGTCACTGGGACACTGACGACTTCCTCTTTCACGGGCTCCTGGCGAACCTTCGTTTCCACCTGCGGAGTGTCGGCAGCCGCGCCGTCCTCACGCTTCATCGTGGGATGCAGGGCCTTTCTCACCACTCCCATGGTCCGGCTGGTCAGTGCCACGGCGAAGCATACGGCCACCACCAGCAGCAACAGTATCAGTCCCGGTGCCCCGATTTGCGAACAAATCCAGCGGCTGATGTTGTATCCGTGCAGTCCCCCCGGATAAATAAAGGAGTCTTCAAACATACCTTCAAAGGCGAATCCCAGCGTGACGGAAAGCCAGATCATCACCGTGGCACACCCCACGAACCAGTAACGGATGCGGAACTGGTAGGCTTTCATCAGCTTCATGCCGGCCACCACCAGGAAAACGATGATGCAGTAAGCCGGTATGCCGAAGCAGTCGTTGATAAGGAACTGTGCCAGCTGGGCTCCCCGCGCTCCTGCGTAGTTCTGAATCCGGTTGCCGGTCTCCAGCAGTTCCGACGGGTTGGGATGCGTCAGGATGCTCTGGTCGTTTCCTCCGGTGAAAAAGAAGGAACTGAAGGCCAGCAGCATGTACACTCCGAAGATGACACACAGCAGTCCGATAACGAATGAAGTAGTCTCACTTTTCAACAGGGTCCATGTTTTTCCGGCCATGGATGCCGCCTTTGCGCTCTTGCTTGTATCTGTTTTTTTTGTTTGCATGACGATTGAAATTAGCTAAACATTCATGCAAATGTACGAATAAAACTAGAACTGAGAAATTTTTTTTATACCTTTGCGCTTCAATTAGCGTGATTATGGAAGAAAACAATTCACAAGTGATATTCGATAAAAATGCGGTCGAGTTTGTGACCGTGGCCGCCGAATTTTGCGGTTTTATGGAACGGGTTTCCGACATGAAGCGCCGTGATTTTGTCGACAAATCCCTGAAACTCTTACCTCTTTTATACCTGAAGGCTTCGCTGCTTCCCGCCTGTGAGCGGATGGAAGAATCCGACCCCGAGACCTTTGTCACCGAGACCGACTATGAGGTGGTGCGGAGTTCGGTCGCCTCTCTTCTGGGCGAATACGACGATTTCCTCGAAGTCTTCCTCGACGACATGGCCTACAGCGATACGCCCATCCATCAGAATATTTCCGAATGCCTGGCCGACATTTACCAGCCCCTCAAGGATTTCATCTGCGTGTTCCAGCTCGGACTGGAGCAGACCATGAACGACTCGCTGGCCATCTGCCGCGAACTGTTTGCCGAGTTCTGGGGACAGCGCCTGGTGAACGTGATGCGGGCTCTCCACGACGTGAAATACCGTCAGCTGGCACACGGCGAGGAAACGGAAGAAGAATCATCTCCCCTTTATGAAGACAACTGCACCGAAGAAGAATTATACAAAGGCCTGGACATGGGCGACGACGATGAATAACCCTCAAATGCGAATCGAATGGTAGAAATACAGAGCAAGATAGACAAGAAAATGGTTGCCGAACTGCCCAAAGTTTCTTTTCCCGGCCGCATTTTTATAATTTATACCGAGGCGGATGCCCGCAAGGCCATCGACTACCTCAACACGCATGTACTGGTGGGCATCGATACCGAAACCCGTCCGTCGTTCCGGAAGGGGACCGTCAACAAGGTGGCCCTGCTGCAGGTCTCCACTTACGACACCTGCTTCCTCTTTCGCCTGAACCACCTGGGCCTGCCCGACTTCCTCGAAGACTTTCTGCAGAACGACGTGCTGAAAATCGGCCTCTCGCTGAAGGACGATTTCGCCATGCTGCGCCGTCGCAACCGCAAGGACCCGCGCACCGGCAACTGGGTGGAACTGCAGGACTATGTCACGGCTTTCGGACTCGAGGAAAAGAGCTTGCAGAAGATTTACGCCCTCCTTTTCCACGAAAAGATTTCCAAGAGCCAGCGCCTGTCCAACTGGGAGGCCGACACCCTGACCGAGGCACAGCAGCTCTATGCCGCCACCGACGCCTGGGCCTGCGTCCGCATCTATGAATACCTGGAAGAGCTTCGCAGCACCGGCAAATACCGCGTGATACGTCCCGAAGCCCCCGAAAACATTCTCGACGATTAACAACTTAAACCATACAAATGAGCTACAAGAAAGTATTTCTCAAACCCGGGAAGGAAGAATCGCTCAAGCGTTTTCACCCCTGGGTCTTTTCCGGTGCCATTGCCCGCGTGGAAGGAGAGCCGGAAGAAGGTGAGGTGGTCGATGTCTATACCTCGAAGAAAGAGTTCATTGCCTGCGGACATTTCCAGATAGGCAGCATCGCCGTGCGTGTGCTGTCGTTCCGCCAGGAACCCATCGACCATGACTACTGGGTGCGCCGTCTGCAGGTGGCCAAGGACCTCCGCTGTGCCCTGGGCCTGATTGGCAATCCCCGCAACAACACGTACCGTCTGGTGCATGGGGAAGGCGATAACCTCCCCGGACTCATCATCGACGTGTACGACCATACCGCCGTCATGCAGGCACACTCTGCCGGCATGCACCTCGACCGCATGGCCGTGGCCGATGCCCTCGAAGAGGTGATGGGCGATGTCATCCAGCACATTTATTACAAGTCGGAAACCACCCTGCCTTTCAAGGCCGATTTGCTGGCTACCGAAAACGGCTTCCTCAAGGGAGGCAGCCCGGAGAACGTGGCCATGGAAAACGGGCTGAAGTTCCATGTCGACTGGCTCAAGGGGCAGAAGACCGGCTTCTTCGTCGACCAGCGTGAGAACCGTGCCCTGCTCGAACGCTATGCCAAGGGCCGCAACGTGCTCAACATGTTCTGCTACACCGGCGGCTTCTCGTTCTATGCTATGCGCGGTGGGGCCAATCTGGTGCACTCCGTGGACAGCTCCGCCAAGGCCATCGACCTGACCAACGAGAACGTGGCCCTCAACTTCCCCGGCGACACCCGTCACCAGGCCTTTGCCGAAGATGCCTTCAAGTTCCTCGACCGCATGGGCGACCAGTACGACCTGATTATCCTCGACCCGCCGGCCTTTGCCAAGCACCGCGACGCACTCCGCAATGCCTTGCGCGGCTACACCAAGCTCAACGCCAAGGCCTTCGAGAAAATCCGTCCGGGCGGCATTCTCTTTACCTTCTCCTGCTCACAGGTAGTCAGCAAGCAGGACTTCCGCAATGCCGTGTTCACCGCCGCCGCCCAGAGCGGAGGCAGCGTGCGCATCCTTCACCAGCTCACGCAGCCCGGCGACCATCCGGTCAACATCTACCATCCCGAAGGCGAATACCTCAAGGGACTGGTGCTCTACGTGGAATAACCCTCGTCTGGAACCGACATAAAAAAAGCTGTTTCCCGTGCGGACCCTCCGCCAGTGAAACAGCTTTTTCTGTATCCGGACCCCTGTCAGCCGAACAGCTTGCCCAGCAGTCCCTGTTTTTTCTTTTTCTTCTCCATGCGTCTTTCTTCCACTTCGCCCAGCTTCTCGTTCAAGGCTTCCTCCACCAGGTCGGCCAGCTTGATGCGGTTGTGGATAATCCGGTAGATACTTCCCCAGTCGAAAAGTCCGCCCAGGTTACGGTCGTCGATGAACACATCCGCCTTCAGCTTCCGCGAAAAGTGCTCGTGTCCCGACTTCTCCTCCGGATAATTCGTATTTACGGCATAAAACTCCAGTCCCCGCTGGCGGCAGAACTCCACCGCCTCTTCCAGTAGTTTGTCTTCTCTCACCGACCACAGAATCAGGCGGTGTCCCTCCCTTTGCAGCATCTTCAGTGTCTCGATGGCAAACGGAATTTCCTTGCCGATTTCCGGGTAGCGGTGTTCCACAATCGTCCCGTCAAAGTCCACAGCTATGATCATATTTGTTTCAGTTTAAGAAATGTACCTAAATATTCCGCTGCAAAAGTAGAAAAAGAAATGCAGAAATCCGTTGTGGATTCCTGCATTTTTCTTTCTCATATTCTGTTATGATACTTCTTCTGTTACTTTACCATCCGGATAATGGCCGCACGGCTCAGTCGCGGATTTTCGTGGAACATCGTGTCCACGCCGCCCTTGTGCTCCAGAATCAGCTGGTCCTTGTTCACTCCGTATTTGTCCACCAGCGTGTTGTACACGGCTTCCGCTCTCAGCTGGCTCAGTCGCTCGTTGAAGGCCTGGCTGCCCGTCTGCTTGTCGGCATAGCCCGTAATCACGAAGCGGTTTTCCGGATATTTCTTGATCAGGTGGGCATACGCCTCCAGGTTTACGGCCTCTTTCTGGCTCAGGTACGCCTTGTTGATGTCGAAGAAAGCCGTATATTCCATGGCATCCTGCAGCTTGTGGTCGGGGGTCATCACCGGTGTGGCCGGCTGCGACTGCCGTTTCTCTTCCTCCAGTGTGTTCACGCGGTCTCTCAGGCTCGCATTCTCTTCGTGCATCTGGCGAAGCTGGCTCTGTACGGCCTGCATTTCGGCTGCCGAGATGCCCGTGCCCTTGTTCCATCCTCTGGCCTTGAAGCGGTAGGTGGCACCCACCATCAGGGCTACCGAGCCTTCCATGTTCTTTCCTCCGCGGATGCCGTCCAGCACGTCGTTGTTCACCGTGCCTCGTGCTTCCAGGTTCAGGTCCCATGCGGAGTTCAGGCGGAAGCGGTTGATGAAGCCCACGGTACCGCTCAGCTCGTTGTCCTTGTGTTGGATGCCGCGCAGGTAACCGATTCCCACGTACGGGATGGCGTTGTACACCCGGTCCTCACGGTATCCGCAAATCAGGTTGGTCAGGTTCAGCATCACGTCGGTGTGCAGGTGAAGCATGCCCCATTTCGTGCGATACAGGTCTCTGTCCACGTGCTTGTAGGCAAAACCGCCGTCCTTGAGCGAGTAGCCCTTGGCCTGGTAGCCACCGAATCCCACACGCAGACTGATGCCCGGTGTGAACCATTTGCCTACGTTCACCTCAAAGGTCGGGGTAATCAGCTTGCCTGCCTTTCCCTTGCTGAAGTAGTCGCCCATGTACAGTTGCGCGCCTGCGTTGACCCCTGCAAACCAGTTGTCTCCGAACAGGTTGGTCTGTACCGTGTATTTTTCTGTTTTTTCTGCTTTCTCCTTGTTCACTGTCGTGTCTTGCGCGAACAAATGCATTCCTGTCATCAGTGCGATGCCCAGCATGCAAATTGATTTCATATTCATATCCTCAATAGTTTAGTAAAATTCGTTTCTGTTTTATCTATTGCGTCCCCTTCGGGAGGGAAGGGGACGCAAGTTTGAGAATATAACAAGTGACCGAATCAAAATGTTCGAGGCACAAGAAAAAAATTACTTCCAGAAAATGTAGCTTACGCCGAGGTTGGCATAAGGCATCAGGGAGAACTCTCCGTTGGTCAGGGTTCTGGCCCCCGGGATGATGGCTCCTTTGTATGCTCTCATGGCTTCTTCCGCAAAGATACCCCACCGGTCGTTTACCCGGATGGTTTCTTTCAGACCGCCCTGCATGCCGAAGTAGTCCTTTCTGGCCGCTCCGTGGTGTGTGTACAGGATACCGGCAAACCCTTCCACCGTGCAGATTCGTTCGCGGTTGTATCCCGCAGCCAGGGCCGTGAAGTCCACCATGTAGTCTGCGCCGAGGGTCAGCGGGTAGGTATGTCCTCCTCTGCCGTATTGGAGGTGTCCCACTTCCAGGTTCCCTCTCACGGACGCATACTGGCTGTATCTCCGTCCGTAGCTCAGGCTGAACTGTTGTCCCAGGTGGTGCATCATCTTCTTCAGTCTTGTGTCACCGATACGCATCGGGTAGCTGGCCCCTACGGCCACCGAAGCAAAGTTGTAGGGCTCAAAGAAGATGTCCTTCTTGTTCACGTCTTCTGCCCGTCGTCTGTATTGCACACCCATTTCCACGCTCAGGTTCTGCATTCTGCGGTCCTGGCTCTTTCTGCCGCCCACGAACGTCTGTGTGTAGTTGTTCCGGCTCCAGCGGGCCTGTCCGAACACGCCGATGCGGTCGTTCACGGCATACAGCAGCTGTCCGCCCGCCGTAGGGCCGATGAAGGGACGTACTTTCTTGGCATACGTTTTTCCTCGGTGGGCCACGCCACCCACTTCCACACCGCCGGTCAGGTTGACCTCCAGTTTGGGGTCGGTCACGCCGCAGTTGAACAGGCGGTTCAGGTTCAGCATTCCTTCCAGGCGCAGGCCGGCATACACCTCCTTGCGGGTATCCATCTTGCCGTCATCGGGCACCGTCCGGTGAAGACCTCCGAAAATCGTACCGCGTACTCCCAGCGGCAGGAACCATTTTCCGATGCCTATACCCATCGCCGGTCCCACGGGTTCCAGCAGACCGTTCATCTGCGGTGCCCGGCGGACTCTGGCTGAGTAGTCTCCCTGAATGCCCACATAGAATTCGTAGAACAGGTTGTCCAGCACGTCCGCGTTGGGGCGGGGCAGGTTGTCCATCGGGATGCCCGTAAAGCGGTAGGTCAGTCCCACCACAGCCTGTGCCCCGAGGTCGTATTTCTTTTGGGAATCTCTTCCGTCAATGCCGTCGGTAAAGAGGTTGAGACGCGGTTCGGCAAACATCTCCAGGTGGCTGCCCAGCAGGTAGCTCACGTGCAGCCCCCCGAAGAGGGCCCCTGCATAATGCCGGCTGTCGTCCTTTGTCAGCTGGGTCGTGTATCCCCCCAGTCCGATTACCGTTTCCACGTTCCAGGCCGTCCGGTCGTTGTAGCCCCACACGTAATCCATGATGCGGAAGAGGTGGGCAATTTCCACGCCGCCCCGTTTCATCTGTTTGTTCTGTGCGCCCTCCAGGGTCAGGCGGTAGCTGTTGAACGAGGTGACATCCTTGGTCAGAGACACCCCGAATTCCTTGCTCATCGGCATCCAGGACCCTTCACCAGCCAGTTTGCTGGCCCCGCCGAAAGCCGAGACCGACACGTTCCGTCCTTTGGCCTGCGGGTCCACCTTTCTGCCCTCGGGGATGTATCGTTTCTGGCGGATGTAGTCCATTGCATTGAAGAAATTCGCCTTCGTACTGTCGTTCGCTTCTTGTGCAGTCATGTGGCCGGGCAGGACGGCACATGCGCAGCAGGCCGCCGCGATATAATAATTCTTGATCGATTTCATGATGTTATTACTGATTGTTGTAGATATCCAGCGCTGTCTCTATGATATCCTTGTTGAACTCTCCGTCATTTTGTGCCTTGGTAATCATCTTGGCATCCTTGTTGAAGCAGCTCACCAGGCAGATGGCTGCATCCGTCAGGCCGGCGTCGCCTTTCCGGGCCGCTACCACCGCCTTCAGGTACCAGGTCACCGCCTTGTCGGCCGGCATTTCCTCTAAGGCCTTCTCCGCCTCGTCGTTGCCTGCCGGTGTTTCCAGGGCCAGATTCATCACCACCCGGTTCTGTACCGACGAGTTACAGATGGTTTCAAACGTCCGTTGGGCCCGTGCCCGTTCTTCGGGTGTGTCTCCCCCCTGGAAGTAGCCTCCCATGGCCCAGGCATACGCTTTCACCAGGTCATATTCCGTATATTCGTCGGGAATCAGTTTGGCCATCACGCTGGCATTCTCGAAGTCGCCCGCCTTGATGTACATGCACAGCTGGTTCACCACCACTTCCACCGGGTTGATGATTTCCGTTCTTCCCGTGTCGATGTTTCTCCGTTCATAGTTCACGGTGAAAATCGTGCGGTTGATGAGCGGTTCCAGCACCTTCGTGTCGATGGTGTCCCGTTTCAGGTACTGCACCGCCAGCGTGTTGCCGGCCAGCACCCACGGACGCTTCATTTCCAGCGATTCGTCGTACGCCTTTCGTGCCACGGCCTCAATTTCCCGGTCGTCTTTCAGCAGTTGCAGCAGCTTCCAGTATTCATAGCGGGTGTACGTACCCTTGAGTCCCTTTTCCCGGTAGGCCTGCATCACCTCCTCGTCGTTCGGTTCGCGGTAGATGTCGTAGCGGCACAGGTACTTCACTTGTCGCAGTCTCTCCAGGTAGGGCACAATCACCTCCCGGTATTCCGGGAAGGCTCTGACGCGCTGTCCCTGTTTGTCCATCTGTTCCGGCAGGGCTTCCACCACTTCCCGGATGCGGCGTGACAGGTCGGTCAGGCTGTCCTGTGCCAGCAGGTCGGCCACGTCGTTCCACGAAGCCACCTCTGCCTGCGGGTTTTGGTATGTCCGTTCGGCCACGCTGCGCGGCAGGCTGCCGATTACTTCCTGCTGGATTTTCAGCATACGTTTTCTCGCCAGGGCCAGGTTCTTTTGGTATTGCCCTTCCGGCGAGGAGGTACCCATCACGTGGAATTCCCTCAGCATGGCTCCCGGTTCGTTCAGAATCATTTTCAGTTTCTCGTCAATCAGCTGCAGGTTCTGCCGGTTCTTCGGGTCGTTGGTCAGTTGGTCCGAGTTGATTTCGAAGGTCAGTTCCACCTTGTCTTCCGTGTTGCGCTTTTCCACCTGTGCCTTTTCCGCGTATTTCTGGAAGTCCAGGTCTTTGGCCAGCAGGTCGTATTCCAGGAAGCCCAGCGGCCGCTTGTTCTCGCACGTATTAATCTGGTACGTCTTCCGGAACGGTACCCGGCGGTAAGTCTCTATGCTGAAATCGGCATAGCAGCTGTAGCTCCCGTTGGGGTCGGGCACGGTCAGCGTGTCCTGCCATTCGATGGTCATCCGGTCCGTGGTCAGCGGGGTGTCATTGACGAAGCGTGCCAGCGGGTCCCGTGACAGGTCGTATCCCATCAGTCGGGTTTGCGTGCGGTGGAATTCCTTTCCGTCGTACACCAGCGGCTTCAGAAACCCGATGGTGTCGTTGGTCGCGCAGTTCAGCACATACGGCTGGATTACCAGGCGCGAATACGTGTTTCCTTCCCGCCGCGGCACCACAAACGTGTTGTACGGATAAAACCGGTTGCCCATCAGGCGGCTGGCCTTCGGTTCCGGCTGAATCTGTTTCAGTTCTCCGGTCACAGTTACCTCCTGCAGCTGGATTCCTCCGTCCACCTCGAGGTCAATCTTCATCCGGTTGTTCACTTTCTCCAGCACCGACTTGCTCAGCCCCGGTTTGAACACCAGGGCGCCGTTGTCGGGCACCAGAATCTCGTAATACCCGTTGGCATCCGTTTCCACCCGTTGCCCTTCGTCCAGAAAGAGGGACATGTTCAGGTTATCCTTGTCCAGGTTTTCTTGCAGGTCTTCTGCCTCTGCCACTGTCTTGCAGCTGTAGATGTACACCGCGGCGTCCGTGAAAGGCACCTTCTTCTTGTTGGCGATGTTGTACACCGTGCCGCTTACCTTAATCATGCGTTGCGCCCATCCGGCCACCGGAGTCGCCGTGAGCGTCGCTACCAGTATGTATTTACCTATACCCGATATCAATTTCTTATCCATAAGTCCAGATTGTTTTTAGAACACATAGCTGCACGTCACAGCCACCTCTGTCGGTACGTACTTCATTCCCTTTGCGTTGTATTCCGCCTTGTTCATATTCGTACCTTCGGCGTACTTTTTCTCTCTGTACCACATCACGCCGACTCCGGCCGAGAATTCCAGGTTGAAGTGTTTGCATAGCGGCCATGCATACCCGTAGGTCAGTCCCGGTCCTGCAGCGTCTCCGCGGTGCGTGGTTCCTTCGTGCGCTACGAAGTACCTCATTCCGCTCACTGACAATCCGACAAACGACCGTGCCATCGGCCTTCCCGATATCCAGTATCTGATTTCCGCCTGCGCTCCTTTGAGCTGCACGTCCAGCGGGTTCTTGTTCAGCCCGTAAAACACAGTCCCTTCCAGGCTGAACCGTGGAGCTGTCACCAGTTCCACCGAGAGATTGGGTGTCAGGTTTCCCCAGAGCAATGCATTGGTTTTCACCGCAGCCAGTTGGGCTTGAGCCGCACCGCTGCCGGCGAGCAGCATCCCTCCCAGGACCCCCCACCTAGTTAACCTTTTCATAAAATAAATTCTTGTTTTGTTTTGATTTATGTAGTTTTCGTTAAGTTCGTTTCGGTGCCGCGTACTGTCTCAGTAGGCATTCTTTTCGCCATGCAGCGCATTGGCCACGGTCTTGTAGATGATGAACAGGTCCAGTCCGAACGTCCAGTGTTCGATGTACCAGATGTCGCCGCGGATACGTCCCTCCATATCCTTCAGCTCTTTCGTTTCGCCGCGGTAGCCCGTCACCTGGCTCCAGCCCGTGATGCCCGGCTTCACGAAATGCCGCACCATGTACTTGTTGATTAGTTTCGAATATTCTTCCGTATGCTTCAGCATGTGCGGGCGCGGGCCCACGATGCTCATGTCGCCTTTCAGCACATTGATGAACTGCGGCAGCTCGTCGATGTTCGTCTTGCGCATGATGTTTCCCCAGCGCGTCTTGCGCGGGTCATCCTTGGTGGCCTGCAGCGTATCCGCCTGGGCATTCACCTTCATGCTGCGGAACTTGTAGCAGTAGAACTCCTTGTCGTTCAGTCCGTTTCGTTTCTGCTTGAAGAACACCGGCCCCGGCATCGTCAGCTTCGTGATAATCGTCACGATAATCAGGATGAAGGGGAAGAACGTACACAGGAAGAGCAGGGAGAACACGATGTCGAACGTCCGTTTCAGCATCTTGTTGCCTGTCCGGCTCAGCGGGTCCGGCCGCAGGCTCAGGAAAGGCACGTTGCCGATCATGTTGAAGTACACCCGGTTGTGCAGGTAGTTGTAGATGTTCGGCACGCTGTAGAAGTGCACCAGGTGGTTCTCGCAGTAATTGATAATCGGCCGGATGATGGCGTGTTCCCGCGAAGGCAGACAGCAGAACAGAAAGTGCGTGTTACCCTCTTTCTCCAGCCATGGGATTGTTTCCTGGGGCGTGCCCAGGTACGGGCATTCTTTCGGGAAATCCGGGTTCGGCTGGAAGTCGAAATACCCTTTCACCCTGAATCCGGTCCAGTCCTGGCTTGTCAGTTCGTAATACAGTTCCCGGTTGTTTTCCGAGCTGCCCACCAGCACCACGTAGCGCACATTGCCTCCTTTGGAGCGGTATTCTTTCAGCACCCACCGGGCCAGGATACGGAAAACGGCCAGGCAGACAAACAACAGCAGCAGAAAGCTCAGGTAGAAGAACGACCACGTATCCATGAACTTTCCTACGCCCAGGATGATGCCCGACATGATGCCGAAGAACACCGTGCTCCGGAGCACCTTGCCCAGAATCTGGTAGGCAAACACCTTCCGGCGGTAGAGCACGACGCCGATTTGCATGCCCGAAATGAAATAACATAACATTACTGTCAAAATCACCTGCAAGTGGGGTGCCATCAGAGTGTTGTGCCACGGCGTGTTTTCCGTCGCGAGGAACAACAAATCGAACAATCCTCCTGTAATCAGTGTTTCTATGGTTACAATAAACAGATTTACCCAACCATTGTACGAATCATATTTTGTTCTCATACGCAGTTTGTAATTTTTAGTGTATTAGTCAGATTGGCTGCAAAGTAACAGATTCTTTGGAGGATTTCCAACGAAATGATTAAGAAGTTTTGCCCAAATGCATATTCCGGAGCATACCCGTTCACATTCCGGTAGCCTATAAAGCATAAAAATAGCCTTTAAAAGCACAATTTTATATCCGTTCATC
>NZ_JAOQJI010000023.1:0-61786 GCF_025567125.1 Phocaeicola fibrisolvens
TCCCTAAAGATACGAAAAATTAGGGAGACGGGCAAGTCCTGACTGAGCGAAGTTTGGGCTTGCCCGATTTTTTTGCAGGCACAAAAAAGGCCATCTCAAATTATATTTCAATTTGAGACAGCCTCTTTTTTTGTGCCCGTAAGGGAACAAGAGATGCCGTAAAATTCCCTTTTATTTCTTTGTGTCTTATGGGTTCCTATTGATTTTATTGTATCTTTGTTTTGGTTTTTAAATATGTTTTTATGGATACAATTCTACCCTATGCACTGTTGTGCTTCACTTCCTTTTTCACATTGACAAATCCTCTGGGCACGATGCCGGTATTTCTGACCATGACCAACGGACTGGGAGAAAAGGAGCGTCAGCATATTGTGAAAAGAGCGACGATTATTTCTTTTATCATACTGATTGCATTTACTTTTTGCGGACAGTTTCTCTTTAAATTCTTTGGTATCTCTACCAACGGATTTCGTATTGCGGCGGGTATCATTATCCTGAAAATCGGATATGACATGTTGCAGGCCCGTTATACCAATACGAAGCTCAAGGACGAGGAGATCAAGGCGTATGCGGACGATATTTCCATTACTCCGCTTTCTATCCCCATGCTGTGCGGACCGGGTGCCATTGCGAACGGCATTATAATGATGGATGATGCCCACACCTGGAGTCTGAAAGTGACCCTTGTGTCGGTGATTGCAGTGGTATATATCCTTACTTATATTATATTGCGTTTGTCTACCAGATTGGTCCGAGTGATTGGAGAAACTGGAAATAACGTCATGATGCGTTTGATGGGATTGATTCTGATGGTCATTGCCGTGGAATGCTTCGTGGGAGGAATGAAGCCGATATTAATCGATATTATTCAGGAAAGTCGTTTCTGACCGATAATTTATTGGAATTTATATTTTAAATCCATTAAATCATAATAAATGTGTAATTTTGGCTGATATTTTGTAATTCTCTTTGCATTTTCAGATTAAATGATTATATTCCAACCGAGAAAGGATTTTCGGTACCTTCTTTTTATTAACTTTTAAAATCTGATTTTATGAAAGTGCTATTGGTCGGTCTGGAACGTGTCGGAAAGCTGTTCTCTATGGAGTCTCTTTTTAAGAAGAAACTCACCGAAGCTGACATGACCGATGTGGAGGTGGTAACAGCTGAGATGACGGAATTTGGTTCTCCGGGAGGGAGAAAGTTGGAACGGAACATGAACGAAGCTTTGCGCGATGAAGCGGACTTCGTGGTAGTAATGGAGCCGTGGCAGAAAGATTTGCTGACTCGCTTCATGGATTATCGGAATTGGCATAAGATTCATCTGTTTGCGGATATCTGCAAACGCAAGCCGAAAGACATGCCATCCTGCGATGTAGATTTTGGCTACAGGAGCATGAAAGAGGAGATGAATGACGGATGCCGGAATTTATTGGAAGGATTGAAAATGCTTTTGAGAAAGCGCGAGTCAGATTCATCAGACTTGGCTATGATTTAAGTACAACAATGGTTGTGAGGATTTGAGTGGAAAGGCCCTGAATATTTGCTATTCGGGGCTTTTCTGTGTTTAGAAGAATTCCAGAACGAAGGTGGTATTCCATCCGTTGGTTTCTGCTTTCAAGAGGCTGATGCTGCCGTTGGAGAGTTTCATAATCTGTCGGGAGAGGGAAAGACCGATTCCGCTTCCTTCCTTTTTGGTGGTGAAGAAGGGGACAAAAATCTCTTCCGCCTCCTGTTCGGGGATGGCAGGGCCGTCGTTGCTCACGTAGACAAGGATGTGCTCTTCCTTGGTGGAGTAGGCGCGGATATGGATTTTCCCTGTACGTTCTCCGATGGCTTGTACGGCATTTTTTATCAGGTTGATGAGCACCTGCCGGATCAGGTTCGGGTCGGCATAGAGCATCAAGTCTTCAGGCTCTATTTGAAGGGTCAGTTGTATGTGGGAAGGGATGAGATGGATACTTTCTATTTGTAGCAGAAGTTCTTTCAGGTAGAAAGGCTCCGGAGAGGGTTTCTGGAGCGAAGAGAACTTCCGGTAGCTGTCTACAAAGGATATCAATCCGGTGGACGTTTCGTGAATGGCACGGATACCTTCGTAAATAGGACTGTTCTTCACGTCTTTCCGTTGCAGAAAAGTTTCGCTTAGAGAAGAAATCGGCGCGATGGAGTTCATGATTTCGTGTGTCAGTACCCGGGTCAGTTTCACCCATGATTCGAGCTCCTTGGCATCCATCTCATTCCGGATATCGTTTAGGGTCAGAATTTTGACCGTATTTTCTCCCAATTGCATCACGGACGCCCGGACCAGCAGTTGGACTTCCCCTTTGGTTGTGGTATATTGCAGGTTACAGCGTTCGCCGGCAGGCAAGGAACCTAGCAGTCCCGGGATGTCTTCTCCGTAGCGTTCCAGTTGCTGAAGGGTACCGAGAGCCGGGATACTGAGCAGTCGTGCCGCAGCCGGATTGCTTTGGATAATTTTGTTCTGTTCGTTGAGTACGATGATGCCGGAACTGATGCCCGAGAGCACCTGCTCATAAAACCGTTCCCGCTGTTCCATTAATTGTTTCTGCTCGCCCATCATCGACCCGAATTCATTCAGGGTATTCTGCAGGATGCGTTCACCTCCGATGAAGCCGTGCGTAGGCAGCCGGAAGGAATAATCGCGGTTGCGGATGGCTTCCAGCATGAGCCAGCTTTTTTCCCGTAATTGTTTCTGACTGGAATAAAAGAGAAAGATGGCGAGGATGACCAGACAGGCTCCGATGACGATGCATCCGTTTTCATCTTCACTTATCCCTAAGGTTAGCAGGACCACGCCTGCTGTGAGGGAGACAATTCGTGTCAGCGGAGAAGAGAACCATTTAGATGCCATGGCGTTTCATTTTGTTGTACAGTGTCTGCCGTGTAATGCCCAGTTGTGCCGCTGCCTGTGACAGGTTGCCGTCGCATTGTTCGATGGCTTTCTTGACGAGGTTCTTTTCCATCTCGTCCAAGGTTTGCAGCGGAGTATCTTCTTTCGTTTCTTCTTGTGCGTTCGGGGATTCCGGGGCAGGAACGTCGGATAGTTGCAGGTTGTCTGCTTTCAGCAGGTTACCGTCCGAAAGAATGACTGCCTTTTCGATAGTATGCTGTAGCTCGCGGATATTTCCGTACCAGGGATAGTTTAGCAGGCGTTGTTCCGCATCTGTACTGAAACCGGTCAGCGTGCGCTGGTATTGCAGGTTGTACTGTTCCAGGAAACGTTGTGCCAAAGGCAGTATGTCTTCCTTCCGTTCACGAAGTGATGGAATGTGCAGGTGGATGGTATTGATGCGGTACAGCAAGTCTTCGCGGAACTCTCCGTTGTGTACCATTTCATCCAAGTTGCGGTTGGTGGCACAAATCAGTCGGATATTGGTAGGTTGCGGGGTGTTGCTTCCCACCTTGATGAAATACCGCTTTTGGAGTACCGTAAGCAGTTTGGCTTGCAGGTGATAAGGAAGGTTGGCTATTTCATCGAGGAACAGTGTACCGCCGTCGGCTGCCTCAAAACGTCCGATGCGGTCGGTATGGGCGTCAGTGAACGAGCCTTTGACGTGACCGAACAGTTCACTTTCAAACAGTGATTCGGTGATGGCTCCCATGTCGACTACTACCATCGGCCCGTTGCGTCGGGGAGACAGGCGATGGATTTCGCGGGCCAGCATGTCTTTTCCGGTTCCGTTTTCTCCTGTAATTAGGATATTGGCATCGGTAGTGCTGACCTTCTCTACCAGTAGCCGTAACGGGCGGATGACGGCTGAATTTCCCCAGTACATGGTCGATTTCTCATCCGGTTGTGCGGCCTGTTTTCCTTTCTTGTCATTTCCATGCCCCTTTGCGTAAGCCTCCTGCAAGGTCTGTACCAGTTTGGCATTGTCCCAAGGCTTTACCACGAAGTCGGTTGCCCCGTCTTTTAATCCGGTTACCGCCAGATTGATGTCAGCGTAGGCCGTAAACAGTACCACTTGAATCTGAGGACGTAGCCGCTTGATCTCACGTAACCAGTAGAGCCCTTCATTCCCGCTGTTAATGCCGGAAGAGAAATTCATGTCGAGCAGTACTACGTCCACCGCTTCCCGTTGCAGGAGGGAAGGGATGGTGACCGGAGAATTCAGCGTAATCACCTGCTGGAAATATTCTTCCAGAAGATATTGCAGAGAAGTAAGAATGTTACGGTTGTCGTCTACTACGAGTAAAGTTCCTTGTTTTGCCATCTGTGATTGAGATTTTATGACAAAAATAGGAATTTTCGAGGGGAGGGCATAAAAAATGTCTAAAAAATACGGACAGTGACAAAAAATTAGACACCGATTGTCAAAAAATTAGACACTTCGATTTTAGGCGAATATTGTATCTTCTTGTGAATGAGTGTAATAACTTTTTGGCACGATATTTGAATAGGATTTGGCAGATAAACGATTACGATATGAACAAAAAGAATTTATTACACATCACGCTTTTCCTTCTTTCCGGTTGGATGGGGCTGGAGGCTGCGGCGCAGGAGGTTTGGAATGTAGACCGCTGCATGAGCTATGCAGTGGCGCACAACCGCACCGTCCGTCAGCGGGAACTGGAGGCCGACAATGCCCGGATGGACCGTATGAAAGCCATTGGCAGTTTCTTGCCGGGAGTGAGTGCAAGTACTGGCATACAATATAATTTCGGTCGTTCGGTAGACCCGGAGACCAATACCTATAACACCGTGTCTACTTTCAACAATGCCTATTCGATGGAGGCTTCCATGCCGATTTTCCGTGGCGGAGGACTGGTGAACGAGGTACGACGTTCAAAGGCTGCCTGGTTGATGGGCAAAGCTGCCTGGCAGGAATCTAAAGATAACACCGCATTGGAAACCTTCCAGGCGTATATCGATGCCTTGTATTGCTACGGTACTCTGCGGCTGGCCCGCAAGAAACTGGTGGAAAGTGATTCGTTGTTGTATAAGACCCGCCGTCAGGAAGAGCTGGGATTGAAAGGGCTGGCCGATGTGGCCCAGATGGAAGCCCAGCAGGCCACCGACAGTTACAACCTGACGCACCAGAGGAACCTGTACGAAACGGCCTTGCTGACCTTGAAGCAGAAAATGAATTTTCCGGCAAACGATACGTTGCAACTGGATACGGCTGTACTCGACACACAGACACTTCATTATATTCAACTGACTCAGGAGCAGGCGGACGATGTGTTCCGCATCGCCCTGAAGGTCAATCCTACCCTGCGTCAGGCGGAGCTGAATGCGAAGGTGGCTGATATGCGCCGCAAGATTTCCTGGGCCAATGTGGTACCGTCCATTACCTTGTTCGGCGGTATTTCCAGTTCTTATTATAAGGAATTGCATTCCACCTCCTATCCGAATTTCCGCACCCAGTTCAACAACAATTTCGGTTCCTACGTGGGTATCAGTATGAGTATTCCTATCTTTAACCGTCTTTCGGGAGTGACCGGGTTGCGGCAGGCAAGAAACAATTACCGCATTGCCTGCGAGCAGTACGAGTCGCAGAAGGAAGAATTGCAGAAGCTGGTGCTTCAGGCCGTACAGGACCGGGAAGGGTATTTGAAAGAGAGTATCCAGATGGAGAAGAAAGTCAACTCCGATTCACTGGCCTATCATGTCACCCGCCGGAAATACGAAGAAGGATTGATGACCTCACTCGATGTGCAGAACAATGCGGCCACTTTGCTCGAAAGCGAGACCAAGTTGTTGCAAAGCAAATTGACCTACCTGATGAAATGCCGTCTGGTGGACTATTATAAAGGAGAAGAAATTATTCGCGGGCTGGAAGAAAACGCTAAAAAGGATTGATAAAAAACGACGAGATTATGGATATACAGTTAGAAAAGAAAAAAGGAATCCAGAAGAAACACCTTCCTTATATCGCAGGAGGAGTGATTGTACTTCTGTTGTTGGGGTGGATTATTTTCGGCAATCATGCTTCTACGTTGAAAGTCGACGGCAAGTCACTGAACATTGCCGATGTGACCTATGGCAAGTTTAATGATTATATCCGGGTGAACGGACAGGTGCAACCGATTTCCGTGGTACAGCTCAGCCCCGAAGAAGGAGGTATCGTGCAGGAGAAGGTGGTGGAAGAAGGAGCGCACGTGAAGAAAGGCGATGTGATTCTCCGTCTGAGCAACTCCAACCTAGACTTGCAGATTCTGAATGCGGAATCTGAACTGGCAGAGAAACAGAACCTGCTCCGTAACACGCAGGTCACCATGCAGCAGGACAAGCTGAACAACGAAACGGAGAAGGTGCAGCTCGACATTGATACCCGCCGCAAGCAGCGTACGTACCAGCAATACCAGCGCTTGTACAAGGAACGGCTCATCAGCCGCGAGGAATATCTTCAGGCCAAGGAAGACTACGAGGTGGCTCAGAAGAAGCACAAGCTGATTATGGAACGTCTGGCGCAGGATTCCATCTACCGTAACATTCAGATGGACCAGATGGAAGACAACTTGCAGAACATGCGCAAGAACGTCTTGCTGATTCGCGAGCGGAAAGACAAACTGGAAGTGCGGGCTACCATCGACGGAGAACTGGGACTGCTGGATGCGGAACTGGGACAGAATATCAATGCCGGACAGATGGTGGGACAGATTAACGACTTGTCGGACTACAAGATTGAGGCTATGATTGACGAGCACTACATCGACCGTGTGACCAACGGACTGCCGGCTACTTTTGAACGTCAGGGTTCTTCGTTCAATCTGAAAGTGCGCAAGGTGTATCCCGAGGTGCGCGACGGACGTTTCCGTACCGATTTCATTTTCCAGGGCAAACGTCCGGAGAACATCCGCAGCGGACAGACCTACTACATCGACCTGCAGCTGGGTGAGCCTACCGAAAGCGTGCTGATTCCGAAGGGTACCTTCTTCCAGGTGACTGGAGGCAACTGGATTTTCGTGGTCGACAAGGATGGAAAGAAAGCCTATCGTCGTAAAATCCGTATCGGACGGCAGAACCCCCAGTATTACGAAGTGCTGGAGGGACTGGAAAAAGGCGAACGGGTCATCATTTCTGGATATGAGAGTTACAAAGACAATGAAGTATTGGTGTTAAATTGAAAAGATAAATTATTATGAAAAAGATAGCAAGTATATTCGTGGGTTTGGTAATGGTATTTTTGTGTGCAACCTGTATCAGTGCCAAAGGCAGTTCGGAAGACAAAGTCAGTGAAACCCGTAGTGTGAGTGCTTTCCATTCCATCGAGGTGGAGAGTGTGGCTGGGGTTTATTTCACCCAGTCGGACACTTATTCTCTTCGTGTGGAAGGGGAAAAGAAATGGGTGGACTTGACCAAATGTACGGTGAAAGACGGAGTGTTGTTGATTACGTGGGCAGAAAAAGGGAAAAAGAAGACCACCAAGAACGTGAACAGACTCTCCATCTATATCAGTGCTCCCGATTTGCAGGAAGTTACTTTTGAAGGAGTTGGCTCGTTCAATTGCAAGTCCCGTCTGAACCTGAAGGATGTGAAGTTTGATATACAGGGAGTAGGCAGCCTGAATGTGGCCGATTTGCATGCCCGAAACGTGAAAGTCTCTCTGGAGGGAGTAGGCAGTGGAGAACTGACAGTGGATTGTGACCGGCTGGATGCCAGTGTGGAAGGTGTCGGCAGTCTCACCCTGAGCGGAAAAGCCCGGTCGGCTCATATTTCCAAAGACGGTATCGGCAGTGTTTCTACCCGTCGGTTGAAAGTCGGTGAATAAAACTTTGCCATCACATAATAAACACGTAACAACTTATGAACACACTTTTCAGAAATTTTTCGCATACCTTCCGGCGTTTCTTTACGGCCAGCGTATTGAACCTGCTGGGATTAAGTATCGCGTTTGCCGCCTGCTTCGTCATCCTGACACAGGTGGACTACGACTATAACTACAACAAAGCCTATCCGGCACACGACCGTATTTATCGGGTGGAAGTGAATGCCGGCGGAGATTACGGCTGGCAAATCTGGCTGGCCCGTCCCTTCTGTGAACTGGTAGGAGCTTCTTCTCCCCATATACAGGCCATTTCGGTTTCTTCGTTATACAATAATTTCAGCGATTTCGAGGTAGACGAACACATTTACTCCGAGCGTTGGTTTACTGGATTCGGCGACTATCTGGAAGTGTTCCAGCCTGTCATGGTGTGCGGCACAACGGCTTCGCTCAAGGAACCCAATCATGCCCTGATTTCAGCATCCATGGCTCGTCGTTTTTTCGGTACTACGGATGCTATTGGTAAGACAATTTATGTAGACCGTAAATCCCGTAACCAGCCGTTGGTGATAGGAGGAGTTTATCAGGACATGCCGGCGAATTCTCAGTTGGGCAACTGCGTGTTTTCTTCTCTCCATCCGGACTTGAACAAGGATTCGTGGAGTAATTGGAATTATATGTTTTATCTCCGTCTGGACAATCCGGCTTTATTGGCCGATGTTCGGCAGTCGGTGATAGAAGCCTGCAAGCGGATGATTCCGAAAAACCGGATTAGCGGAGATGAAGACTGGGAGGATTTCATTCATTTTACGCCGCTGGACGAAGTACACTATTCTACGATAGGCAACAAGGCAGCTACCAGCAAGGCCGCTGTGTACCTGCTGTTGTGTGTATCGGTACTGATTTTGCTGACGGCAGCAGTCAACTACATGAACTTCTCACTGGCAGAAACTCCCATGCGGTTGCGTTCCATCAATACCCAGAAGGTGTTGGGCGCTTCCACTTTCTCTTTGAGGATGTATCTGCTGTTAGAATCCGTATTGGTTTGTGTGTGTGGTTTCCTGTTGTCCTTGCTCTGGCTCTATCTGTTGAAAGGCACCTCTTTGACTACCTTGGTGGCATCCGACCTTTCTCTGATGTCCCATCCGGGTCTGGTGATGGCTTTGGGCGGAGTTGCCGTGTGCATGGGCTTGCTGGCCGGAGCCTATCCTTCTTACTACGTCACTTCTTTCCCGCCGGCATTGGTGTTGAAAGGTTCGTTCGGCCTTTCTCCGAAGGGCAAGATGTTGCGTACGTTTCTGGTTTGCTTCCAGTTCTTCGTCTCTTTCATGCTGATAATCTCTGTGGGCATCATGTACCTGCAGAGCCGTTATATTCAGCGTAGCGACTATGGCTACGACAAGGAGGTCGTATTGGTGGGAGAGATTCCGAATGAGTATCTCAATCGCCGGGAAGCGATTGTCAGTGAATTGTCCGGAATCTCGGGCATAGAAGGCATTTCGATTTCCCAGTTCGTGTTAAGTTCGTCCGATAACTACATGTCGTGGGGAAGAGGAAATGGGGAACGTGCCATCAATATGGTCTGTTTCCCGGTGGACTACCGTTACTTGTCGGTAATGGGAATCAAGATAACTGAAGGACGTGATTTCAAGCCGGGCGACGGAGATGTGTATATCTTCAACGAAGCAGCCCGGAAGAAATATCCCTGGATGAAGGTTGATGAACTGGCTGTTCCCGAGGATTACCCGATAGTGGGATTCTGTGAGAATATCCGTTTCAGCAGCTTCCGCAACAACGATGCCGTAGAGCCGATGGCTTTCTTTATTTACGGAAAAGATTATGCAAATTGGGATGCCAACAATATCTTGAACATCCGCGTGGCTGCGGGAGTAGACAAAGTGGACATGATTCACCGCTTGACAGAGGCCGCAGAAAAGATAGCTCCGGGCCGTGACTTCAGGTTCCGTTTTATGGATGAGGTGATTGACCAGAACTATCATCAGGAATTGCGTTTCACCCGTCAGATTCTGTTGTTCTCCTTGATTGCTATTGTGCTCAGCATGATTGGTGTGTTTGGGCTTACCTTGTTTGAGAGTGAATACCGCCGCAAGGAAATCGGTATCCGGAAGATTTTGGGAAGTTCTACTGCTGAAATCCTCTACATGTTTACCAAGCGTTATTTCGTCATGCTGGTGGTCTGCTTCGTGCTGGCAGCTCCTTTCGGCTGGTGGATCGGTCACGACTGGCTGGAAAGCTTCTCCGACAAGACGCCCATCCGTGCCTGGGTATTTGTAGCTTCTTTCCTGTTGGTCAGCTTCATTACGGTACTGACCGTGACATTCCAGTGCTGGAAGAATGCCAATGAGAACCCCGTGCGGAGTATCAAGACCGAATAACAATCTCAAACCCTAAAATACGATGAAAGGACTGAAAACCTATTTTACTTATCTCCAGCGTAACAAACTGTTCACGTTGGTCAATGTGGCGGGACTGGGCATCTCCCTGATGTTCGTGCTGCTCATTGCCAACATGGTCATGCGGCAGGTCACTGTGGGTGACGATATAAAGGATATCAATCACATTTACGTCCTGTCGAACGAGAGCTATTTCGCCGGAAATTACCTGGTGGGCGAACGCTTGGCCAGCCGCTATCCGGAAATGGCCGACTGGTGTGCCGTCAACTCTGAAGCCTACAAGTCGGGGACCTACGCGACAGTCGACGACCGGAAAACCAATCTGGAGATTTATTGTGTGAAGGAAAATTTCTTCCGTTTCTTTGGCTATTCCCTGTTGTCGGGAAATCCGGATCAGGCGCTGGTCGATGCACACAGCATCGTGCTGACCGAGTCGGGTGCCCGCAAGCTGTTTGGAGAGGAATCTGCGGAAGGGAAGAGGATTCATTTGTCGAACGATAGAAAAGGCGTGTACACGGTGACGGGGGTCATGAAGGATTTCAACAACTCGCTGATTCCCGATGGAGTGGAAGCCATTTTACCCTTTGACTATGTGGATTTCGTGAACTGGGGAAGCAGCAAAAACAACCCGGACATGAACAATGTGGGAGGAACTGCCATCCTGGTACGTTTTCCGCAGGGAACAGACCCAAACCGGAAGAATGCCGATATGCACTCTTTCTTTGCTACATTTTTCTGGCCTTATCAGCACGACGTGTTTCACGAGGCTTTCTGGACCTCGTTGAAAGAAGTGCATTTTGCTTCCATTCCCAGTCCGCAGTTCCAGCAATACAACCTGACGCGGGTATGGATTTTTCTGGCAGCAGGTAGCTTGATTCTGTTGATGGCAGTGTTCAACTATGTCAGCATGTGCGTGGCACAAGTGAGTTACCGGGCCAAGGAAATGGCTACCCGCCGGCTGTTGGGTTCTTCGGAGCGCAGCATCTTCTGGCGTTTGATGGGCGAATCGGCCCTGTTTACGGTGGGCGCTTTCCTGCTGGCCTTGGTGCTGGCCAAGTTGGTGGAGCCGACCGCGAGCGACGTGTTGCAGACCCGGCTGGACCTCTTTGGCGATATGGGGTGGATGACCGTACTGGTTTACCTGGTGGGGATTGCCCTGCTTTCGCTGGTAGCCGGACTGGTTCCTGCCGTTCTGCTTTCTCACTATCATCCGTTGGATGTGGTGAAAGGTACTTTCCGACGGAAGACCAAAGCCGTGTATCTCCGGATTTTGTATGTGGTGCAGAGCGGACTCACCGTGGCCATGCTGACGTGCGCCCTCTACCTGTCCGTGCAGATTTACCGTATCTTGCATGAACCGATGGGCTATACTTACGGGCATGTGCTCGATTATCCGGCGTTGGTGGCTGGTTCCAGAGAGAAGATTCGTCTTTTCCGCGATGAGGCCCGGAAGAAACCTTTTGTGAAGAAGGTCTGTCTGACACAAGGGGTACCTTTGAACGGAGGCAACAACAACACGATGCAGATGTACGATGCGCACAACCGACAGAAGAGCATCAGTTTTCAGGTATTCCGTACGGATTCCACCTTTTTGGACATCTTCCATATCCGTTTGCTGGACGACCGGAAACTGTCGCAGTCTAAGATGTATTTCTCTGAAGGTACGTTCGATTCCTTGCAACTGGATTATGACCATACTCCTGCCTTGCACGATATAGACGGTCGTCCGTTCATGGTAGGAGGCCGGTATGCCGACTTCAAGTTCCGGTCGGTACTCGACCCGCAGTCGCCCACCTTCCTTTTAGTGGAACATCCTGACAGTCTGGGTGCCTGGAATGTGGTGGTTGAGACCATTGATGGCGATTTACCGGCCTATAAGAAAGAACTCGATGCCTTGTATTCAGAAATTATCGACGGGGCACCTTTTGAGTCGAAGTGGTATGGCGATGAGATGCGTGAGAAATACCAGGACTTGTTGCATCTGCATACCCTTATCGTGGCCTTCACCTGCGCCGCCTTGTTGATATCCCTGTTAGGGCTGACGGCCATGAGCATTTATTTCATCAGCCAGCGCAAACGCGATATCGCCATCCGGAAGGTATTCGGTTCCAGTGCGGGCATGGAACGGGCACGACTGCTTCGTTTTTCTCTGTTGTCCTTGCTGGTAGGAGTGGTATGTGCGGTTCCCCTTTCTTGGTTTGGCGTGCAACAGATTGACCACATCCTGCACTATTCGCCGACGACGATGTGGGGCGTGTTTGGAGTCGCCTTCTTGCTGGTAGCCCTGATATCCTTGGGCTCCGTATGTCTCATCAGCTGGAAAGCCGTCCGGGAAAATCCGGTGAACAATATCAAGACCGAATGATATTTCAGTGTGTGTAAGTCTATAATCCATCGGGGCTTCCGGTTGCTGCCGGAAGCCCCGATTTATTTTCTTAGAGCCGTGCCCCGACTCTGGCCCAGTTGACCAGTCCCCAGAAGGCTTCAATGTAGGCTGCCCGGCGGTTGCGGTAATCAATATAATAGGCATGTTCCCATACGTCGATGACCAGTAACGGTTTTAGCCCCTTTTTGAGTGGATTTCCGGCATTCGGTTCACTGACGATGGACAAGTGTCCGTCTTTGTCGCTTGCCAGCCAGGTCCATCCGGAGCCGAACAGTGTGGTAGCCGCCTGTGTGAACTTTTCTTTGAAGGCTTCTACTGACCCGAAGTCGCGTGTCAGTGCATCGGCCAGCGGTTGAGGCATCTCCGGCTGATGCGGAGTCAGTGTGTCGAAGAAAAACGTGTGGTTCCAGGTCTGGGCTGCGTTGTTGAACATGGGCCCTTCTGCCTCCAGCACGATTTGTTGCAGGCTTTTTTCTTCAAACGGTGTGCCGGCAATCAGTTTGTTGAGGTTGTCAATGTACGTTTGCAAATGCTTTCCGTAGTGATACTCCAAAGTTTCTTTACTCATTTTCGGAGCCAGCTCATCCAGTTGGTACGGAAGTGCAGGAAGTGAATGTTTCATATCTTTTTTGATTTAAAGGTGGATAATTTGTTCACAATATGACAATAGGCAGACAAATCGTTTGCATATTTGTTATATTTGGCTCTAAATTAATATAAAAATCGAGACTTTGCTAGAAAAAATGCCATGAATATCAGACTTTTTTGTTGAAAATTGTAAATTCGCAAGTAGATTTGGTTGATTTCTATAATATTAAGGTTAAAATTACTATGTGTGGAATTGTAGGATATATCGGGAAGCGGAAAGCTTGGCCGATATTGGTAGAAGGCCTGAAGCGCTTGGAGTATCGTGGATACGACAGTGCAGGAGTGGCCTTGATGAGCGAGACTCATCAGTTGAATGTGTATAAATCCGTAGGAAAAGTGGCCGATTTGGAACGGACGGCAGAGGGACAGGATGTGTCCGGATGTGTGGGAATTGCTCATACGCGATGGGCCACCCACGGCGAACCCAGTACGGTGAATGCCCATCCGCATTGTAGTCAGAACGGCGATTTGGCTTTGGTGCATAACGGAATTATCGAAAACTATGCCGTGTTGAAAGAAAAATTGCAGTCCAAAGGTTGTATTTTTAAGAGCAGTACCGATACCGAGGTGCTGGTGCAGTTGATTGGCTATATCCAGCAGCAGGGCAACTTGGATTTGTTGACTGCGGTACAGTTGGCTTTGCGTGAAGTCATCGGGGCCTACGCCATTGCCGTGGTCGACCGCAAGCATCCCGAAGAGATTATTGCGGCCCGCAAGAGCAGTCCATTGGTCGTCGGAGTGGGAAAGGATGAATTTTTCTTGGCTTCCGATGCCACTCCGATGGTGGCTTATACCGACCAGGTGGTGTATCTTTCCGATGAAGAAATAGCCGTTCTGCGGGCCGGTGAACCACTGAAGATTGTCGACCTGAACAATGTGGAATGTCCTCACGAAGCTCAGACAGTAGCGATGAACATCGGTCAGTTGGAAAAAGGAGGTTTTCCTCATTTCATGTTGAAAGAGATTTTCGACCAGCCTGATTGCATCAGCGACTGCATGCGTGGTCGGGTAAACGCAGATACTTGTACGGTGACGCTTTCTGCCGTTACGAAACACAAGGAACGTTTGCTCCGGACCAGTCGGTTCATTATCGTGGCTTGCGGTACTTCCTGGCATGCCGGCCTGATTGGAAAACAGTTGCTTGAGAGTTTCTGCCGCATTCCGGTGGAAGTGGAATATGCCTCTGAGTTTCGTTACCGTAATCCGGTGATTCATCCGGATGATGTCGTAATTGCCATTTCCCAGAGTGGAGAAACGGCCGATACGCTGGCTGCCATTGAACTGGCCAAGTCGCGAGGAGCCTTTATCTACGGTATTTGCAACGTCATCGGTTCCTCTATTGCCCGTGCCACGGATACCGGTTCCTACATCCATGTGGGGCCTGAAATTGGGGTGGCTTCCACCAAGGCTTTCACCGGGCAGGTGACGGTGCTTACTTTGCTGGCCTTGGCTTTAGGCCGTGAAAAAGGTACGCTTCCAGAAGCAGAATACCATCGGGTGGTGAAAGAACTGGTTGGTATTCCAGATAAGATGCGGAAAGTGCTGAAGCAGAACCCTTTTATCGCCAACTTCTCGAAAATGTTTACTTATGCCCGTAATTTCATTTATTTAGGCCGGGGCTATGCTTTTCCGGTAGCCTTGGAAGGGGCCTTGAAGCTGAAGGAAATTTCCTATATCCATGCCGAAGGCTATCCGGCAGCCGAGATGAAGCACGGTCCTATTGCCTTGATTGATGCTGAGATGCCTGTGGTTATTGTAGCCACACAGTCACCTTTATACGAAAAAGTGCTGAGCAACATCCAGGAAATCAAGGCCCGTAAGGGGAGAGTCGTGGCTGTAGTCACCGAAGGGGATACCGTGATCCGCAACTTGGCCGATTACAGCATCGAACTGCCGGCTACGTTGGAATGCTTGGATCCGCTCATCACTTCCATTCCTTTGCAGTTGCTGGCCTATCACATTGCCGTGTGCCGTGGAATGGATGTGGATCAGCCTCGAAATCTGGCCAAATCGGTTACGGTAGAATAATTACATCTATTTTCTTGAAACTCTTTGCATTAAATCTAAAATGCAAGGATAAATTCTCTGTCCCACACTGTGAAATACAAAAACCACAGTGTGGGATATATATTTCACAGTGTGGAATACAAATTCCAAACTGCGGGACAGAGAATATATTGGTGAGTTTGAAAGAAGATGTAAGGAGAAAAGAAAATAGATATGAGGACTTGTTCGTTTGGAATTTATGGTAAATGGTCATGACAGATTTTGGTTTTCCCTGAATGAAAAATCAAAGTAAATCCTTATTTTTGTACATAAACGAGTAAATGACTACAATATGAGCAGACTTTATCCAATTGGTATTCAAAGTTTTGAAAAGATCCGTGAAGGAGGATATGTTTATGTGGACAAGACCGCATGGATTTATCGGCTGATAACGGGAGGAAACTATTATTTTCTGAGCCGTCCACGTCGGTTTGGAAAGAGTCTGCTGATTTCTACTTTGGAAGCTTATTTTCAGGGAAAGAAGGAGTTGTTTGAAGGACTTTCTATCGGGCGATTGGAGCGAGAATGGATGAAATATCCAGTGTTTCATTTGGATTTGAATGCCCAGAAATACGAATCTGTGCAAGATTTGGCGAATATGCTGAATATGGCTCTTACCCGGTGGGAAAAATTGTATGGAAAGGAGGATTCGGAAACTTCGCCTTCTTTGCGCTTTCAGGGAGTGATACGTCGCGCTTCGGAGACAATGGGATGCAAGGTCGCAATTTTGGTGGATGAATATGACAAGCCTTTGTTGCAAACTATTGGGAATGAGGTGCTTCAGACAGAATATAGAAATACCTTAAAGGCTTTTTATGGAGTCCTGAAGAGTTGTGACCAGTACATTCGATTCGCATTGCTTACAGGGGTGACTAAATTTAATAAGGTAAGCGTGTTCAGCGACCTGAATAATTTGAGGGATATTTCCATGCTGCGTGAATATGAAAATATCTGCGGTATTTCGGAGGAGGAACTTTATCGAGACTTTGTGCCTGATGTAGAGGCTTTGGCAGAAGCCGGAGGAGTACAGTTGGAAGATACTTATAAGAGGTTGAAGGAATGGTATGATGGGTATCATTTTACTCCAAATGGAGCGGATATTTATAATCCTTTTAGTTTGCTTAATACATTTGCAAACAGAGAATTTGGCAGTTATTGGTTTGAAACGGGTACACCGACTTTTTTGGTCACAATGTTAAAAGAAAGCCGATATAATTTACAGCGTCTGACAGGCGAAGTAGCGATGGCTGATTCCCTGCAAGGAATAAATTCAATGAGCAATAACCCGGTCCCTTATTTGTATCAAAGTGGGTATTTGACTATAAAAGGGTATAATCGAGAATTTCAAGTATATGAATTGGGATTTCCAAATAAGGAAGTGGAAGAGGGTTTTACCAAGTTTTTGCTTCCTTGTTACGCGCATTTGGATTCGGGGAATACGGCCTTTGAATTGATGAGTTTTGTGAAAGAAGTACGTGAGGGAAATATTGAGGGCTTTATGCATCGCTTGCAGAGTTTCTTTGCGGATATACCCTATGAAATGACACGTGATTTGGAACTGCATTATCAGAATGTACTTTTTATTGTATTCAAATTGTTGGGCTTTTATACACAGGTGGAATATCATACTTCGCAGGGACGCATTGATTTGGTCCTGAAGACTGATAACTATATTTATGTGATGGAATTTAAATTGGAAGGTACGGCTGAGGAGGCAATACGTCAGATAGAAGAAAAGAATTATGCCCTTCCGTTTGCGTCTGATTCGCGTAAACTGTATAAGATTGGGATAAATTTCAGTAATCAGATTCGAGGAATTGAAGCCTGGAAAGCCGTAAGTAATTCATAATTAGTGGTTGATAAGTAAGAAGGAAATAGAATTCTTCTTTGGTGTATAGATATTTTCTTTATCTTCAAGGTCAAAATCGCACGCTATGAATTACGAAACTTATCAACTGTTACTCTACGGCATGTCCGCATTGGCAGTAGTCGTCTTTGTGTCACTGTATTTCGTGAAAGCCGGTTACGGCATGTTCCGTACCCGCTCATGGGGATGGTCTGTTCCCAACAAAGTTGGCTGGGTATGTATGGAGGCCCCGGCATTTCTAGTGATGGGGATAGGAGCCTGGAAGGGGGAAGTCAGTTTATATACGCCGCAAGCCGTGTTCGTGGGCTTGTTTTTGCTGCATTATTTTCAACGTTCATTTGTTTTCCCGTTGCTGATGAAAGGGAAGAGTCGGATGCCATTGGCTATCATGGCGGTGGGAATACTTTTCAATGTAATCAATGGGACGTTGCTTTCAGCCAGTTTTTTCAGTTGTGCACTGCCGGGAAAGTATGAACCGGCAACTTATTGGTCGCATCCTTTACCGTGGCTGGGAATCCTCTTATTTGTAGTAGGAATGGGGATTAATTGGCAGGCAGACCATGTGATTCGAAACCTGCGCAAGCCGGGCGATACGCGGCATTATTTGCCGGAGAAAGGTTTTTACCGTTATGTGACTTCGGCCAATTATTTCGGGGAACTGGTAGAATGGACAGGTTTTGCTTTGCTGACCGCCTCGCCTGCGGCTTGGGTGTTTGTCTGGTGGACGGCAGCCAATCTGGTACCTCGTGCCGATGCCATTTATAAACGCTACTGTGAGGAGTTCGGTCGACAGGCAGTCGGTAATCGGAAGAGAATTATACCTTATATATATTAGGAAAGGAGGAAAGATGGATTCACTTTTATTTACGTCGGTTACTTTGGGACCGCTGACATTGCGTAACCGCACCATCCGGTCGGCGGCATTCGAAAGCATGTGTCCGGGAAATGTGCCTTCGGAGCAACTGTTGGACTATCACCGTTCGGTAGCTGCCGGAGGGGTGGGGATGACGACGGTGGCGTATGCCGCCGTGACCCGCAGCGGACTTTCGTTCGACAGGCAGTTGTGGATGAGGCCGGAGATTGTGCCCGGATTGCGCAGGCTGACGGATGCCGTACATGCCGAAGGGGCAGCGGCAAGTATCCAGCTGGGCCATTGCGGTAACATGTCGCACAAAAGCATTTGCGGCTGTCTGCCGGTAGGGGCTAGCAGTGGATTCAATTTGTATTCCCCCACCTTTGTGCGTGGGCTTCGGGCCGATGAATTGCCGGAGATGGCCAAGGCTTACGGGCAGGCGGTGTGTCTGGCACGGGAAGCCGGCTTTGATGCCGTAGAAATTCATGCCGGACATGGCTATCTCATCAGCCAGTTTCTTTCGCTTGCTACCAATCACCGGAAGGATGAGTTCGGAGGTTCGCTGGAGAATCGGATGCGTTTCATGGAAATGGTGATGGAGGAAGTGATGAAAGTAGCCGGAAGTGATATGGCGGTATTGGTCAAGATGAACATGCGCGACGGGTTCCGTGGAGGCATGGAACTGGATGAGTCCTTGCAGGTGGCGCGAAAGTTGCAGGAACTGGGGGCACATGCACTGGTGTTGAGTGGCGGATTCGTCAGTAAGGCACCGATGTACGTGATGCGCGGAGAGATGCCCATCCGTACCATGACGTATTATATGACTTGCTGGTGGCTGAAATACGGAGTGCGGCTGGTGGGAAAATATATGATTCCTTCCGTACCTTTCCGTGAGGCGTATTTTCTGGAAGATGCCTTGAAGTTTCGTGAGGCGCTGGATATGCCGCTGGTGTATGTAGGAGGACTGGTGGCCCGAAAGAAAATAGACGAGGTATTGAATCTTGGATTTGAGGCAGTGCAGATGGGACGTGCCTTGCTCAATGAACCGGATTTCGTGAACCGTATGCGGCGGGAAGAGGATGCACGGTGCAATTGCCGTCACAGTAATTATTGCATTGCCCGTATGTACACCTTGGACATGGCTTGTCATCAGCGACTGAAGGAAGAACTGCCTCCTTGTCTGAAAAAAGAAATTGAACGGATTGAAAGCAAAGGATGAAAATGGAACGGAAGCTGGCAGTAATTACGGGGGCCGACGGGGGAATGGGAACGGAAATCACCCGGGCAGTGGCATTGGCCGGTTATCGGGTGGTGATGGCGTGCTGTAACCTGGAGAAGGCAGAGAGGAAGAAAGCACAGTTGATAAAGGATACGGGGAATCCGGATATTGAAGTGGAATTTACCGACTTGGCTTCGCTGGCTTCCGTGGCCGCTTTTGCGGACAAGACTTGTGCCCGTGGAGAAAAGCTGACCCTGTTAATGAACAATGCGGGAACGATGGAAACCGGACGGCACTACACGGAAGATGGATTGGAACGTACGGTGAGCGTGAATTACGTAGGGCCTTATCTGTTGACGCGCAAACTGCTTCCGTTGATGGGAGAGGGAAGCCGGGTGGTAAACATGGTATCGTGTACGTATGCCGTTGGCCGGTTGGATTTCCCGGATTTTTTCTACCAGGGAAAGAAAGGAAGTTTCTGGCGTATTCCAGTGTACAGCAATACCAAACTGGCATTGACTTTGTTCACGCTGGAACTGGCCGACCGTGTGAAGGAGAAGGGAATTGTGGTCAATGCAGCCGATCCAGGGATTGTGTCGACCGACATCATCACTATGCATTTATGGTTTGACCCGCTGACGGATATCTTTTTCCGTCCTTTTATCCGGACACCCCGCCAGGGAGCTGCTACGGCAGTGGGGCTTTTATTGGATGAAGAAGCAGGGAAGCGGACAGGTACATTGAATGCCAGTGGACATCCGGTGCGGCTGTCGAAGAAATATCTTCCTCATGTGCAACAAAAGGAACTGTGGGACCGTACGGAAGAGATTGTCCGGAAATGGCTGTAGATGATATAAAAGAAACGGGCCGGCACCTCATGCGGAGGAGTCGGCCCGTTGCGATATAGAGATGTATTGTATTATACCAGATGCGCAATCAGTTCTTCACGGTCGCCGGCCAACAGGTCGATTACCGGAATTTCAATCATGGTATAGCATCCCGGCTGCTGTTTCATGGAAGCACGGGCAACGCAAACCAGTACCTGAGCAGTCAGGGCCGGATTGTTGATTTTCATGTCGAACTCAAACAGCTGGTTGTGAGTTTTTCCGGATACACCTTTACGTACCAGGTTTACGCCATGGCCTACATCGTTCAGGTCGTCTACACAAGGCACCTGGATGACGTGTGTCTCATCGTTTACAAAATATGGGTCGGCTTTGATGGCCGCTTCTACGGTTTTGAAATCAGCTCCTTCTTCCAGTTCTACATACACCATACGGCGGTGAATACCTGTACCTACCGGAATAGTCATAGACAAGGCGTCTTTCACTCCTTCGATGGCACGAACGGCTACAGAGTGTCCCATGCTGCGGCCCGGACCGAAATTGGTGTAAGTGATACCTTTCGGAGCGATGGCTTCCAGCAATGTGCGAACTACAGAGTCGCTTCCCGGATCCCATCCGGCAGAGATGATAGAAACGGCGTTGTGTGCCTTGGCAGTTTCGTCCAGTGTGCGGCGCAGGCTGGTAATCTGCGTATGGATGTCAAAACTGTCTACGGTGTTGATGCCTAATGCCAGGATTTCTTTGGCGTAAGCTTCTACGCTGCGGGTCGGGGTAGCTAAGATGGCTACGTCTACATCCTTCAGTTCGCGGATATCCTTTACTACTGGATAGTCGGCCAGTTCAGCAGGTTTGTTTTCTGCTCCATGACGACGTACTACACCTGCTACTTCAAAATCGGAAGCTGCTTCAAGGGCTTCCAAGGTAAATTTCCCAATGTTTCCGTAACCCACTACGGCTGCTCTTATTTTCTTCATATTTCTTATATGTTTAGGTTGTTTCGTTGATTGTCTTGCAAAAATACAGAATTAGAATCATTCCAAACAAGCTGAAAATGGGAGAATTTCCAAAAAAACTCGTGGAACTTACAATTTATAACTTTCTTATCATTATTTTTGTTCTCCATTTTATAAATTGTTAGAAAAACATGATTGAATATATCAAAGGAGAACTTGTGGAGGCCACTCCGGCTTGGGTGGTAGTGGATTGTCACGGACTGGGATACGGAATTAATGTGTCGTTGAATACGTTTTCGGCGGTACAGGGTAAGAAAGAGGTCAAACTTTATATTTACGAAGCAATCCGGGAGGATGCGTACGTGTTGTACGGGTTTGCCACTCGCCAGGAAAGGGAGTTGTTCTTGCTGCTCATCAGTGTGTCGGGCATTGGAGGAAATACGGCTCGTATGATTCTTTCCGCACTTTCTCCTTCGGAACTGTGCAATGTCATCGGCAGTGGAAACGACAAGTTGCTGAAGACCGTGAAAGGTATCGGCCTGAAGACCGCACAGCGCATCATTGTGGAATTGAAGGATAAGATTGCCGTGACAGGCATCGAGAGTGCGGCTACCGTGAAGTCGGTGGCAATGGCTGCCCATTCGGAAGTATATGAGGAGGCAGTGGCGGCTTTGACCATGTTGGGATTTGCCCAGGCTCCGTCGCAGAAGGTGACTGCCCAGATTCTCAAGGAGGAACCGGAGGCGCCGGTGGAAAAAGTCATCAAATTGGCCTTGAAACGGCTTTAACAGTAGTCTTTGTTTGCACGTATTTATTTTTTTTGTTCCTTTGTGGAGTTCTATTAATTAAAGACTGAAAGAAATGACATTTGCGAGCATTGTATGGGATGTGGACCCGGTGTTGGTCCATTTGGGATCGCTCGAAATCCGTTGGTACGGTTTGATGTGGGGTTTGGGATTTATCCTGGCCTACGAAATAGGGTCCCGTATGTTGAAGAAAGAAGGCTGTCCGGATAATTGGGCCGACAAACTGTTTATGTACTGCATCGTCAGCAGTGTAATAGGAGCCCGTTTAGGACATTGTCTTTTTTATGAGTGGGATTATTATGGAGCGCACCCCATTGAGATTTTGAAAATATGGAAAGGGGGATTGGCGAGCCATGGAGGCGTCTTTGCTTTGATATTGGCCCTGATTTGGTATTCCAAGACTGTCACGAAGAAAAGTGTATGGTGGCTGTTCGACCGTCTGATTCCGGCAGTAGCGGTGGTTTGTATATGCATCCGTTTCGGTAATTTGATGAATTCCGAAATTTTCGGTTTCCCGACTACTTTGCCATGGGGATTTGAATTTGTACGTTCACGCGAATGGCAGGAACTGTATAACCAGAACGGAGTGGCACAGGCCTGTCATCCTACCCAAATTTATGAGATGCTGTATTGCCTGGTAGCTTTGATTGCGTCATGGGTGATGTACCACAAGTATCATCTGGGAAAACGGGTAGGACTGATTACAGGAGTGGCCTTGCTGATATTTTTCGGAGCCCGGTTTGGTTTGGAATTTATGAAAAATCCTCAGGTGGCCGAAGAAGTGGGCATGACCTTGAACATCGGGCAATGGTTGAGCGTGCCTTTGATTCTGTTGGGCATTTATCTGATAGCGACAAGCAAGAAGCGGAAAGAAGCCTTTTGATAATATCTGATAATAAGTGACTTCCTATTAGAAAGTGAACTTATCGTACGAATGTTTCATCTTTGAACAACTATGTTTCATGTAACATAATTGTTCGAGGATGAAACATTTTTTATATACCTTTTGGGAGTGGAGGGGTACATTTGCAATGCCGTTTTGAAAACGGTGAGAGAACAATCTTATGTTTAACTTAATCTTATGCGTAAATGAAAAGCAATAAACGAGCATTCTTATTTACACTCCTGTTCTCAATGGTGTGTATGGTATTGCAAGCGCAAAGTTTGCAGGTCGAGGGGACTGTAATTTCAAAGTCTGATGGAGAGCCTATTATTGGAGCTACTGTACTGGAAAAGGGTACGACAAATGGTACGATTACTGATTTCGACGGAAAGTTTTCTTTATCGGTAAAGCAAGGTGCTGAAATCGCTATTTCTTATGTAGGTTTTAAAACTCAAACCTTAAAAGCCAGCAGTGTGATGAAAGTCGTGCTGGAAGAAGACGCTGAAATGTTGCAGGAAGTAGTGGTAACAGGTTATACCACCCAGCGTAAGGCTGATTTGACCGGTTCTGTGGCTGTGGTTTCTACTGATGCGTTGAAGACAGCTCCAGACCCAGACCCGATGAAAGCTTTGCAAGGAAAAGTGGCTGGTATGACAGTTACGACCAACGGTTCTCCGAGTGGTACAGCTACGGTACGTATTCGTGGTATCGGTTCTTTTAATTCTTCTCAGGATCCGCTTTATGTGATTGATGGTGTGCCTACCAACATGTCTCTGAATTCATTGAACGCCAATGATATTGAGAGTATGCAGGTGTTGAAGGATGCGGCTTCCGCTTCTATCTATGGTTCACGAGCTTCGAATGGTGTAATCATCATTACTACTAAGAAAGGTAAGAAGGCAGACAAGGTGAAAGTCGATTTCTCTGCCAACCTGACTGCTCAGTTCTATTCTTCTCAGTCATTGATGAATGTTTGTAATTCATCGGAATACGCTACAGCCATGGCACAGGCCGCATTGAATGACGGATTGGATCCGGTGGCGTATGCCAGCAATTATGGGTTGGACTTGAATGCTGCTTCTGGTACTCCGATTACGGTGTGGAATCCAAGTACCAGCCAGTATGTGAATTATACGGTCAACGGATTGTATGACGGATACATCAACAGCAAGAAGACGATGCGTTATTCTGATACAGACTGGTTGGATGAAATTTCAAGAGTTGGTTTTTCCCAGAATTATGACATTTCTCTTTCGCATGCGAATGACAAACATTCTACCATGTTCTCATTGGGTTACAAAAAGAACAACGGTATCTTGAAATATACGGATTTTGAGAATATCTCTGCCCGTATGAATTCTTCATACAATGTGAACAAGTATATTACTATCGGTGAAAACTTCACCGTGACTTATTCAAGCCAGGTGGATTGTGCCCCGATGGAAAATGCATTGAAGATGGCTCCAACCGTACCGATATATGAAGAAGATGGTACTACTTTTGCTGGTCCGGTGGGCGGTATGAGCGACCGTCAGAATCCGTTGCGTGAACTGTATCACAACAAAGACAATCATTTGGATTATTGGCGTTTGTTTGGTAACGGATATATCGATATCAAGCCTTTCAAAGGTTTTGTATTCCGTTCTAATTTCGGTATTGATACGTATAACTCGCTTATTAACTCGATGACGCATACTTACCATTCTGATATTGTCAACAATGACATCGCGAAGACTACATTGACAAATAAGAATGAAGTGAACTGGACATGGTCGAATACCATCACCTACAATTTCAATGTGGCAAAGAAACATAATTTCAATGTTTTGCTGGGATCTGAATTGTCAAAGCAGAGTTCACTTGAATTCGGCGCTTATTCAGAAGGCTATGCATTGGAAGATGTAGATTATATGTGGCCGAATGCTGCTACAGGTGTGATGAAGAATACAGGCGCGAAGGTGGGTTATCGTCTGGCTTCTTTCTTTGGTAAGATTGACTATAACTTTGATGATTTGGTTTTGGCTTCATTTACGATTCGTCAAGATGGTTCTTCTCGTTTTGGTAAAGGTCATCGCTGGGGTACTTTCCCGGCAGCTACATTGGGTTTGCGTGTGTCTAAATGGATCAAAGCAAGTTGGATGGATGACTGGAAAGTGAGATTGTCTTGGGGACAGACTGGTAACCAGGCAATTGATAACAATGCACAGTTTGGTCTGTATGTAGTGGATTACGGATTGGACCGTGTGACTTCTACCGCATACGACTTGTATCTTCAGGGTTCAGGTACTTTCCCTTCAGGATATCGTGCTACTCAGCTTGCCAATCCTAACTTGAAATGGGAATCGGCTACACAGTATAATGTAGGTACCGACTTTACGCTCTTGAACGGCAGTTTGTATGGTACAATCGATGGATATGTGAAGAATGTAGGTGACATGTTGATCAATCCGGCTTATCTGGGTGCCATTGGTGAAGGTGGTAATTCTTGGTTGAACGGTCCTTCTTTGCGCAACTGGGGTATGGAATTCAATGTAGGATACCGTAAGTCACTGGCTTGTGGACTGGGATTGGACATCAGTGCCAATGTAGACTTCTTCCGTAACAAGGTTACTTATCTGCCGTCGACTACTACCGGAGCTTATGCCCACACATCTAGAGAAAACCTGGTACAGTCTGGCATGCCTTATGGTTCTTCAGTAGGTTATATCGTAGAAGGCTTGTTTCAGACGCAGGAAGAAGTAGACAAATCCGGACAAGCTAATGCCCGTGTAGGTGGTTTGAAATATAAAGATGTAGATGGAAACGGCATCATTACTCAAGATGACCAGGAGTGGATTTATAATCCGGTTCCTGCTTTCTCTTATGGTTTGAATATCGCATTGAACTACAAGAACTTCGATTTGACTATGTTCTGGCAAGGTGTTTGCGACCAAGATGTGTACAACAACCAGAAAGCACAGACAGACTTCTGGAGCATTGTAGATGCTGGATCTAACAAAGGAACCCGTTTGCTGGGTGCTTGGAATACCAACAACACAAGTTCTACGATTCCGGCTTTGACGACCAATAACACCGCAGATGAAGGTAGAGCTTCCAGCTACTATGTAGAGAATGGATCGTATATGAAATTGCGTACCCTCCAATTTGGATACACAGTGCCTGCTTCTTTCTTGTCTAAGTTTAAGATGTCTAGTGCCAGAATCTACGTGTCAGGTCAAAACCTGCTGACTATCAAGAGCAAGAGTCTGACTTGTCCGGACCCGGAAAACCCGAACTGGAATTACCCGCTTGCAACTTCTGTATCATTTGGTTTACAAATTGGTTTCTAATTTAAAATAATGAATATGATGAAAAAATATATATTGCTGGCAGCTTGTGCACTGGGTTTGTCATTGAGTAGCTGTGAAGATTTCTTGAATTATACTCCGACGGCAGTGGTAGACGAAGATAAAGCCTTCTCTGATCCGGAGAAAATGGTAAATGCGGCTTACGCTATGTTGGGCGACTGTTGGTATACTTATCCGTTCAACTTGTTCCCTTATGGCGATGTGAGTTCGGACGACTGTCTGAAAGGTGGTTCAGGAACTACGGATACAGGTTATCATGCCTTTGATATATGGACTACGCTGACTCCCACTACTCCTGGTGAGATGGATGAATTGTGGTATCGTTTGTATGTAGCCATTTCTCGTTGCAACCGTGCATTGCTTGCGCTGGAACGCAATGGCGATCAGTTGGGTGAAGATGTGAAAACGCAGCGTGTAGCCGAAATGCGTTTTTTGCGTGGACATTTCTATTTTAAACTGCTGACGGTGTTCCGTCAGGTTCCTTGGATTGACGAACAAGTAGTGGAAGATAATTCGTATGAAAAGGTCAGCAATACAGCTTTGACTTATGAACAGCTTTTCCAGAAAGTGATTGATGATTTCCAGGCTGCTTATGACGTGTTGCCGGTGAAAGAACCGGGTGAAGACGGTCGGGCCAATAAGGTAGCGGCTGCGGCTTATCTGGCTAAGTGTTATCTGACTTTGGCTTGGGGAGACGGATACGAAGCTACTACCGGTGAAGGTCATATCAACTCTGAATACATGCAGAAGGTGATAGATTATACGGATGAGGTGAAGTCTTCTGACTATGGATATTTGGAAGATTATGGTGATATCTTCTTGCCCGCCTACAAGAACAGCAAGGAATCTGTTTTTGCCGTACAGTGTTCTGATTACGAAGACGACAACACCACTTACGGTCGTGCCAACTGGTCGAACATGCTGAATGGCTGCTGGCAGATGTGGTCTTGCGGATGGGATTTCCACAAACCTTCTCAGAATCTGGTGAACGCCTTCAAGACCAAGAACGGTCTTCCGATGTTTGATGACTATAATAATGAAATCGATTATCCGATTAACGGTCAGCCCACCAGTCAGAAATGGGATCCGCGTTTGTTCCACACTGTAGGTATGCCGACCTTCCCTTACAAGTATGAAGCTGAATATACGATGACTACTGCCAATTCACGTACGCCGAATACTTATGGATACTATACTTCTCTGAAAGAAGTTCCTCAACGTTCTGAGGGTGAGACTTACAATGGTTCATGGCAGGCTTTTGCAATGAATGATTACGTATTCCGCTATACGGACGTGATGCTGATGCGTGCGGAAGCGCTGATTGAATTGAACAGACTGAGCGAAGCAGAGGACATTGTGAATGATATCCGTAATCGTGCTGCACAGTCAGTCGACAAGCATATCAGTTATGCAAAAGACCAGTGTGAGATTGCTCTTTATCCGGACAATTATTTTTCAACCAAGGAAATTGCCCGTAAGTGTCTGCGTTGGGAACGTCGTCTGGAAATGGCCATGGAAAACGGACGGTTCTTTGACTTGCGTCGTTGGGGTATTGCCTCAGAAACACTGAATGCTTATTTTGAAAGTGAACAGAATGATGTATATGAGGGTCAGCCTTACGGACAGTATTACAAGGACGCTCATTTCACTCCTGAGAAGAACGAATTCTTCCCTGTTCCTTACAATCAGATGTTCTACATTCCTGGATTGTACACTCAGAATAAAGGATATGAATAAATTTAAAGTTGTTCTTCCTTTTCTTCTCCTGGCTGCAGAAGGGGAAAGGAAGGACAATTTAATTATTAAATAATATAACTTATGAACAAGTATGCATATACGATGAAAGTCGCTTTTCTGGGACTTTTTCTAGGATTGTCACCGATGGCGCAAGCTGATGCTGCCTGGACAGTCCGTCATCTGGTTAACGAGCAGAGTATCATTTCTTTGGAGGTGACCGAGAATTACTTGCTCCTTCCGATTCAGGACGATGCACCTGAAGGTAAGATTGGTGTGGTAAAGGATAACGAGTTGGAAGGTACTTTCATGAATGTCCGTCTGGCTCGTGAAAGAGTGGATTCATACGTTCCGTTTGCCTTGTCGGCTTACAAAGGTCAACATGTCTCTATTGATATTCAGGGCGTTCCTGAAAATGCACTCTGCTGGAAGGAACTGAAGACAGCTGAGACCTTTGATATGACAAACAAAGAGACCTTCCGTCCGGTTTATCATCATACACCGGCATACGGCTGGATGAACGACCCGAACGGTATGTTCTATAAAGATGGAGTTTATCATTTGTATTTCCAGTACAATCCTTATGGTTCGGTATGGGGTAACATGCACTGGGGACATTCCACGAGTACCGACTTGGCACATTGGAAATATGAAGGTTGTGCCATCGTGCCGGATGCATGGGGAGCTATTTTCAGTGGCTCGTGTGTGGTAGACCATGAGAATACAGCTGGTTTCGGAAAGGGAGCTGTGGTGGCTTTCTATACTTCTGCCAAGTCTACTCCGTGGGGCGATGTACAAGCCGAGAGTATGGCATATAGTCTGGATAATGGGAAGACTTTTACCAAATATGAAGGTAACCCGATTGTGACTTCTACAGAGAAAGACTTCCGTGACCCGAAAGTGTTCTGGTACGCACCGGGCAAACACTGGTGCATGATTCTGGCCGTAGGTCAGCACATGGAAATCTATTCTTCTTCTAACTTGAAGGAATGGAAGAAAGAGAGTGAGTTTGGTGCCATGCAAGGTGCGCATGGGGGCGTATGGGAATGTCCGGATATGGTAGAGATTCCGGTGGAAGGTACCCGTGAGAAAAAATGGGTGCTGATTTGCAACCTGAACCCGGGTGGTCCGTTCGGAGGCAGTGCCGCACAGTATTTTATCGGTTCATTTGATGGAAAGAAGTTTGTGAATGAATTCCCAACGCAGACTAAATGGTTGGATTGGGGCAAGGACAATTATGCCACTGTCACTTGGAACAATGCACCTGACGGCCGTTGTGTGGCATTGGGATGGATGAGCAACTGGCAGTATGCCAACAATGTGCCTACCCGCCAATATCGCAGTGCCAATACCATTGCGCGCGACTTGACGCTTTATCGTGAAGGTGGAGAATTGTATCTGAAAAGCACTCCTTCACCGGAGATAAAGAAGGCCCGTGGCGAAAAGGTTTCAGTGCCTGCGTTCAAGGTGGCAGGACAATACGAAGTGGCAAGCCTGTTGAAAGACAATGAAGGAGCCTATGAAATTGAAATGGTGATTCAGAATGCCGGTGCATCAAAGATTGCTTTCAGCCTCTTGAACGACAAGGGTGAAAAGGTTTCGATGTACTACGATGTGCCGCGCAAGCAGTTTGTGATGGATCGCAGCCAGAGTGGAAAAGTAGACTTTAGCAGTGACTTTCCGGCAGTGACGGTGGCCCCTGTAACCGCAGAAAAAGAGATGACATTGCGTCTGTTTGTAGACCGTTCAAGCATCGAGGCCTTTGGGGAAGAAGGAAAGTTTGCGATGACAAACCTGGTGTTCCCGTCCGCACCTTATCATAAGATGGTGTTTGAATCGGATAAGGACGGCTATAATGTGAAGGCCTTGCGGGTATATAAACTGAAGTAACAGGCTGTTTCTGTGTGGAAATAGCTTCTGGATGAGAATTTTCCTTGATGTGTAAAAATGTTTCATCCTGTTTCAATATTGTTTCATGAAACAATATTGTCACAGGATGTAACATTCCTTATCTCTCACTATGAGTCGATTGCCTATTTTTGCGGCAAACAAATAAAAACAACTTTCATGCTAACATGCTAATTAAAATGCTATGAAGGCCGAAAAAAAACAGTTTTCTAATCGTATGGGAGCTGCAGTGTTGCTGCTCGCTTTGGCTTGTGTGAACGGATATGCACAAGAGAACAAATCTTCAAATGACGGTAATTCTAAGGAAGAAGGAAACCGTAATGTGATGTTGAATGCTGCTAGTGCGAATGGACCTCGTGAAATCCAGATAGGTCTTCCCTCTGCGGATGTGAATGTGCTGGAAAATGGGATTCCGGTAACCTATGCTACCAATCCTCACAGTGTGAATTCTTTGTGGCGTGCAGATGCCAGTTTGAGTCATGTCGGGCTGCTGAAAATCTCAGAAACAGCCATTACGACAGGAAATATCGGTTATGCAGTCAACTCTTTTACCCAGTTGGGTGAAAAAGGTTTCAACGGAACCCTGAATTACAAGTCCAATCATTTTGGTATGCAGGAGATTTCATTGAACTTGAATGGAGAGATTGCAAAGGATTGGTTCTATAGTGGAAGTATTTATCAGGATTTCGACCCGGGAACATTTAAAATCAAATCGACTCCTTTCCAGGATCGTACACAGATTTACAAGTTTGCTTTGACAAAGCGTTACAATCAGAACCGTGGTGAGTTTACGGCTATGTATCATTACAGCAACAGCCATCCGGTATATATGTATGCTACCCAGTCGGCTCCGTTTGTGTATGTGGGCGATGGAAGTGTGAGAGAGTTGGGCGCTTTTGCGCTGGGTACAACGTCTTACCTCCCGGTGGACAATGAAATGATATACCGTGACATGCGGACAGGTGAACTGAAGAAAACCAATTTGTATGATGCGGTGCAGAACAAGGGTAGTGAAGTGACTTTGATGAACAATTATAACTGGGACAACGGCCTGTCGTGGAAGGTGATTATGAAATATGACCATGCAACCGGTTCTTGTGTGTACCAGACTCCGATGGAGCTTTCACAGCGTGCGAACAGCAACATCAATTATCAGTATGAGGGTGAAGACGGCCGTATGCAGGCTTACAACGGTGAATATGTGCAGAGCCGTATGTCTTGTCTGAACCGTGGATTCATTGATGAGTTTATGTTTACTACGGAGTTGTCTCGTAAGTTGTCGAACGGTACATGGCGCTTGGGATTGAACGAATGGTATTACGACATTGATTATGCTTCTAATACCACCATGTACGACCAGTCTGTACCGACCGATGGAAGTTATCCGGTTCGTCTGTACAATCCGGATTATGCGACTTCTACTTCTCGTTCGTATGATGGCAATGGATATTATTACGATTTTAACAAGAACGCATCAGAATATTATAAAGGTCATGAAAATAAACTGGCAGTGTATTTCACTCACGACTGGGATGTGACAGACAAGTTTAACCTTTACTATGGTGCGCGTCTGGAATATCAGGCACTTCGTGGAAACAATGCAGCAGTGAAAGATGCAAACGGTAATTTTGTAGGACGTTTTGCCGATTATCACTTGGGGGCTACAGCATCTAACGGAACAAAAATTGAACCTACTCCGATGGAATATGACTGGTTCAATTACGCTTTGAGTGCGGCTGCTACCTATAAGTTGACAAAAGAATTCGGATTTACCGGTGACTTCACTTATATTACCCAGCATCCGAAACTGGAAAACTTTGCTCCGGCTGTATTGCCGAACACTGATAAGATTTCTGTTCCTCTGGGACGTGCGGGTATCTATTATAACAATGAATGGTTGAGCTTGACTTCTTTGTTCTCTTACATTTCAAAGACCAACAACAACTCTACATTGAACTTGCAGCACAGTGTGAATGGAGTGAATGAAATCTTGGCAGCACCGTTGAACTACGATATCAAAACATTGGGATGGACCACCGACGTGGTAGCTCGTCCGTTCAAAGGATTTGATTTGCACTTCCTCTTCACTTATCAGAAACCGACTTACAAGAAGTATGAAACTTCTGTACAGTTCTCTGATGGTTACGTAGGTCAGATTAATGCTACGGGTAATATCGTAGCAGAAATTCCGCAGGTTATTGTGGAAATCGACCCGAGCTACATGATTACAAAGGATTTGAAAATCTGGACAAGTTTCCGTTACTTCAGCAAGACTTATGCCAACATCAACGATGCTTACTATTTCAACGGCCGTTGGGAAACTTTCGGAGGCTTGAACTGGCAGGTGAACAAGAAACTGTCATTGGGTTGCTCCGTAGTTAACTTCCTGAACCAGACGGGTGCCAAAGGTAGTATTGCCGGAGCCGAATTGGTAACGAAAGATGAGGCTGGAAAATATGCGAATACTGTAATGGCCGGAAGTTATATCCGCCCGTTCACGGTAGAGTTCTCTGCACAGGTAAAATTCTGACATTCATTTTTCTAATTATAAATGTCTCCGGCAGACCTTCGGGCTGCCGGAGTCTGAAAAGTTTTCAGTTTAGGTATTTCAATAATAAGAATATTTCGTATTTTTAATCCCAATAAAAACAACGTATCATGAAAAAGAATTTTGTTAACCTCACATTAGGTGCGTTTTTCTTGACTGGTATGTGGTCATGCCAATCACAAAAGACTGACCTTGTATTTGAGCATCAGGGAGACACTCTGACTATTGTACATATAAAGAATCCTTCAAAATATTTATTGCTTCCTATTCAAGAATCTTCCAATGAAGGAAAGGTGAAATTGGATACAGGTAGTCCTGCTGATACACCGATGGACGTCCGTCTGGCGGTAGACAGCGTGGAATATTATGTGCCGTTTGAATTGCCTGCAGGCGCAAAGGAAGCTACGGTGACAATTGGAAAAGTAGCAGCTAATGCAGTCTGCTGGGATCATATCCAGCTTTCGGATACCTTTAATACTGCAAATACTGATTATTACCGTCCAGTATATCATCATACTCCGCTTTACGGATGGATGAACGATGCCAACGGTCTGGTTTATAAAGATGGAGAGTATCATTTGTATTTCCAGTACAATCCTTATGGTTCCAAATGGGGAAATATGCATTGGGGACATTCTGTCAGCAAGGATTTGGTTCATTGGGATCACCTGAAACCGGCTATCGCACGCGACACACTGGGACATATTTTCTCAGGAAGTACGGTAGTTGATAAGAATAATAGCGCAGGCTACGGAAAAGATGCCATCATTGCTTTCTATACTTCTGCCAGTGACGAACACGGACAGATTCAGTGTATGGCTTACAGCAATGATAATGGACGCACTTATACAAAATACGAGAAGAATCCGATTCTGACTCCGTTTGACGGATTGAAAGACTTCCGTGATCCGAAGGTGTTCTGGTATGAACCGGCTCAGAAGTGGTACATGATTGTTTCTGCCGACAAGGAGATGCGTTTCTATTCTTCTTCTAATTTGAAGGACTGGGAGTATCAGAGTGGTTTTGGAAAAGGATATGGCGTACAGCCGAACCAGTTTGAATGTCCTGACTTTATCCAGTTGCCGGTGGATGGTGACAAGAACAAGATGAAGTGGGTGATGATTGTCAACATCAATCCGGGATGTATGTTCGGCGGTAGTGCTACAGAATATTTCGTCGGTGACTTTGATGGTAAAGAATTTAAATGTGATACCAAACCGGAAGTGACAAAATGGCTTGACTACGGAAAAGATCATTATGCAACTGTATGTTTCTCAAATACAGGCGACCGGGTGATTGCTGTGCCTTGGATGAGCAACTGGCAGTATGCCAATGCCACTCCTATCCGCCAGTATCGTGGTGCCAATGCGTTGCCTCGTGAACTATCGCTTTATACAAAGAACGGACAGATTTATATGGCGGCCAATGTGGTGAAGGAAACTGAAGCATTGCGTAAGGATACCCGCAAGGTGGACAACTTCACGGTAAAAGGTGAATATAAGATTGACGAAATTGTGCCGCAGACAGACGGGGCTTACGAACTGGAAATGGACGTGACTCCGGGTAAGGCACAGGTGGCAGGCTTTGAGTTGCTGAATGACAAAGGTGAGAAGGTGAAAATCTACCTGGATATGAAGGCTGGCAAGTTGGTGGCCGATCGTACAGAAAGCGGTATTGTGGATTTGACACGCTACGGAGAGGTAACCGTACATGAAAAAGAAACAGATGATCACCGCAAGACCATGTCAATCAATTATAAGAATGACTTTGCTTTGGGTACATGGGCTCCGCTTTCATTGTGTGAAGGTAAAACTTATCATCTGAATATTTTTGTAGATAAATGTTCTGTTGAAATCTTTGTAGACGGCGGACGCATTGCCATGACAAATTTGGTATTCCCTACCAAACCATACAACACACTGCGTTTCTACGGTGAAGGTGCTGACTACAAGGTAGAGAATATGAACATATATAAATTGGGGTTGTAAACGATTAAGAGAGACAGACATGACCATGAAAAACTTTATTGTGACGGCTTTGGGTGCACTAGTGGGGGTTCAGTATGCGGGGGCTGCCGAGAAGAAAATTATCCGCATTTCTACGGATAAGACGGACTTGGTACTCCAGGTGGCTGAAAACGGACGACTCTATCAGAGTTATCTGGGAGAGAAATTGTTGCACGAGGCTGACTTGGCGAATCTTGACTGGAGAGTACATCCTGCTTCGGATGCGAGTGTTTCTGCTCGTGGATGGGAGGTCTATTCCGGTTCGGGAAATGAGGATTTCTTTGAACCAGCGGTAGGCATTACCCATGCTGACGGGAATGCTTCCACGTGGCTATATTATGTGTCTTCTTCTTCCAAAAGTGTGGAAGGAGGTACGCAGACCGATATCTTGTTGCGCGATGACAAATATCCGGTAGACGTGACATTGCATTATGTAGCTTATGAGAAGGAAAATATCATCAAGACCTGGAGTGAAATAAAACATCAGGAAAAGAAACCGGTCCAGTTGTTCCGTTATGCTTCGACCATGTTGTATTTCAATAGTCCTTCTTATTATCTGACTGAGTTCAGTGGGGACTGGGCAAAGGAAGTACAGATGAATATCCAGAAACTGGAATTTGGAAAGAAAGTGATAGATACCAAATTGGGAAGCCGTGCTGCCATGCATGCACAACCTTTTTTCATGGTCGGTCTGAATGCTCCTGCCTCAGAAAATCAGGGAGAAGTCCTGATGGGTACATTGGGGTGGACAGGTAACTTCAGTTTTACATTTGAAGTGGATAACGTGGGAAACCTGCGTGTGATTCCAGCTGTTAATCCTTATGCTTCCAATTATGAGCTGGCGAAAGGAGAGGTATTCACTACTCCGGAGTTCATCTTTACCCTGAGTCATCAAGGTACGGGTGAAGGAAGCCGTAATTTCCAGGAGTGGGCTCGTAATTATCAGCTGAAGGACGGAAAAGGTTCTCGCCTGAGCTTATTGAACAACTGGGAAAATACGGGATTCGACTTCAATGAGGATATTCTGGTCGATTTGATTCGGGAAACGAAGGAACTCGGCGTGGATATGTTTCTGCTGGATGACGGATGGTTTGGAAACAAATACAAGCGTAGCGGGGATACCGCAGGACTGGGAGACTGGGAAACTACGGCTGACAAGCTTCCTGGTGGTATTAACGCGTTGGTGCAGGCTGCTCAGAAAGAAGGAGTGAAGTTTGGCCTTTGGATTGAACCGGAAATGGTCAATCCTCAAAGCGAATTGTTCGAAAAGCATCCCGATTGGGCAATCCATTATCCGAACCGTGACACTTATTATTACCGCAATCAGCTGGTGTTGGACTTGAGCAATCCGCAGGTGCAGGATTATGTGTACGGTGTTATCGACAACCTGTTGAAAGAGAATCCGGGTATTGCTTACTTTAAGTGGGATTGTAACAGTCCGATTACAAATATTTATTCTTCTTACTTGAAAACAAGACAGGGACGTCTTTATATTGATCATGTGAGAGGCGTCTACAATGTCATGAAACGGGTAAAGGAGAATTATCCGGATGTGCCGATGATGCTTTGTTCCGGTGGCGGTGCCCGCTGTGACTACGAAGCCTTGAAATATTTCACAGAGTTCTGGTGCAGTGATAATACTGATCCGGTGGAAAGAGCCTATATTCAATGGGGATTCTCCCAGTTCTTCCCGGCAAAGGCCATGTGTGCGCATGTTACTAGCTGGAACAAGAATGCTTCTATTAAGTTCCGTACGGATATGGCTTCCATGTGTAAATTGGGTTTTGATATTGGATTGAAAGACCTGAAAGCTGAGGAGCTGGAATATTGCCAGCTTGCTGTGGCCAACTGGAAACGTTTGCAGCCGGTGATATTGGACGGTGTACAATATCGTCTGGTGTCTCCGTATGAATCCAATCACATGGCCGTGAATTACGTTAGTCAGGATTGTTCGAAGGGCGTGGTATTTACCTATGACATTTACCCTCGTTTCCAAGAAAAACTGATGAAGCTGAAGGTGCGGGGACTGGATCCGAATAAAATGTATAAGGTGGAAGAAATCAATCTGATGCCGACGGAAGAATCTGAACTGAAGGAGCATGGAAAAGTCTTCTCTGGCGATTATCTGATGAAGGTGGGACTGGATGTCTTTGGTTTTCAGCCGACTCGAAGTCACGTAATAGAGTTGACTGCTGAATAATCTCTGCAAAAAGAGAAAAGAATGTAAACTAAAAAACGAACGAAAATGACAAATACTCAATTAAAATATGCGAAACTCTTCCCGGTGATGCTTTGTTTCTTTGCCATGGGATTTGTAGACCTGGTGGGAATCGCGTCCAATTATGTGAAGGAAGATTTGAACCTGAGTGATTCCGAAGCGAATATATTTCCTTCTTTGGTGTTTTTCTGGTTTCTGATATTTTCCGTACCTACGGGAATGTTGATGAACCGCATCGGGCGCAAAAAAACAGTCCTGTTAAGTTTGGTAGTCACCTTCTTCTCGCTGCTGCTTCCGATGTTTGGGGATAGCTACGGATTGATGCTTTGCGCTTTCTCCTTGTTGGGAATCGGAAATGCATTGATGCAGACTTCTCTGAATCCGTTGCTGAGTAATATTATCTCAGGCGATCGTTTGGCCAGTACGCTGACTTTTGGTCAGTTTGTGAAGGCCATCGCTTCTTTCCTGGCACCTTATTTGGCCATGTGGGGGGCTTTGCAAACCATTCCGACTTTTGGCTTGGGATGGAGAGTGCTGTTCCCGATTTACATGGTGGTAGCTATCTTTGCCATTCTGTTGCTTTCTGCTACTCCGATTACCGAGGAACAGCCGGATAAAGCTTCTGGTTTTACAGATTGTTTGAAACTATTGGGTAAACCGTTTATCCTGTTGTCTTTCTTGGGTATTATGTGCCATGTAGGGATTGACGTAGGTACGAACACTACGGCTCCTAAAATTCTGATGGAGCGTATTGGTATGACGCTGACGGAGGCTGGATTTGCGACGAGCCTGTATTTTATTTTCCGTACACTGGGATGTTTCTCCGGTGCCTTTATCCTGCGGGTCGTATCTTCCAAGGTCTTTTTCCTGATTAGTGTGATTTGTATGATGCTGGCCATGATTGGGCTTTTCGCCTTCGATTCACGCATGATTATTTATATATGTATTGCTTTGATTGGTTTTGGAAATTCCAATGTCTTTTCCATTATCTTTTCACAAGCGCTGTTGGCTATGCCGGATAAAAAGAATGAAGTGTCAGGTCTGATGATTATGGGACTTTTCGGCGGTACTATCTTTCCGCTTCTGATGGGAATTGCCAGTGATGCGGTTGGACAGACTGGAGCTGTGGCAGTCATGACTGCTGGTGTGATTTATTTACTTTTTTATACATTGAAAATTAAACATTAAATAATAAGACTATGAATAATACAATTGTCGTAGGTATAGGAGAAGCACTGTGGGACGTGCTGCCTGAAGGAAAGAAAATTGGAGGGGCTCCAGCAAATTTTGCATATCATGTATCACAGTTCGGACTTGACGGACGTGCGGTAAGTGCGGTAGGAGAAGACAAGTTGGGAACTGAAATTCTGGAAAACTTTTATGAAAAGAATCTGCATTGTATGATTGAGCGTGTACCGTATCCGACAGGAACTGTACAGGTGGAATTAGATGCGGAAGGAGTTCCTTGCTATGATATCAAAGAAGGAGTGGCATGGGATAATATCCCGTATACGATGGCTTTGGAAGGTTTAGCCAAGCAAACTACAGCGGTTTGTTTCGGTTCACTGGCTCAGCGTAGTGTGGTTTCCCGCGAAACAATCAATAAATTCTTGGATGCCATGCCGAAGGAGGGTACTCTGAAAGTTTTTGATATTAATCTCCGTCAAGGTTTCTATACAAAAGAAGTGCTTTGTAATTCTTTTAGAAAATGCAACGTACTGAAGATAAATGATGAAGAGTTGGTTACGGTCAGCCGTATGTTTGGCTATCCGGGCATTGATTTGCAGGATAAATGTTGGATCTTGCTGGCAAAATATAATCTGAAAATGTTGATTCTGACTTGTGGAGTAAATGGAAGTTATGTGTTTACTCCTGGAAATGTGTCTTTTGTAGAGACTCCTAAAGTAGAAGTGGCAGATACGGTAGGGGCAGGGGATTCATTCACTGCTACGTTTGTGGCTTCCATTTTGAAAGGAAAAACAGTACGTGAAGCACACGAATTGGCTGTAGAGGTTTCAGCTTTTGTATGTACTCAGAATGGAGCTATGCCAGAGTTTCCTTTATATTTAAGAAACAAGATGTAAAATAATAAGGTTTATAAGTTTGTATTTTTAGTTTAGGTTAGATTTGAAGAGTATGCGGTTTTGGCTGTGACGGCTGGAACCGCATTTATTGTTTAAAATGCAGAAAAAACACTTTCTGATAAGTGCCCTTTTCGAGCTTTGATGTATCTTTGTAAGGTTAACTTAATATGAATTGCATGAAACATCGATGGCATAGATACCTTTTATTGTTTTTTCTTGTTAGTTTGTCAATAGCTTGTAACAGAAAAAAGCCTGAGTATATTATTGGAGTTTCGCAATGTAGCAATGATGAATGGCGTGTGCAGATGAACAAAGAAATTCTGCGCGAGGCTCTTTTTTATCCAGAAGTGAAAGTTGATATTCGGCAGGCTCAAGACGACAATCAGCGGCAGATAAATGACATTAAAGAGTTCATCCACCAAAAAGTGAGCCTGATAATTGTTGCTCCTAATGAGGCAGGAGCGATAGCGCCGGTACTGGAAGAAGCATACGAGGCTGGTATTCCCGTAGTACTGGTTGACCGGAAAATTCATTCTGACAAATATACAGCTTATGTAGGGGCAGATAATTATGAGGTCGGGAAAAAGGTCGGTGAATATATTATCAATGTGTTGCATGGGAATGGAAAAATTGTAGAGATAACAGGGCTGAAGGCATCGACTCCGGCTGTGGAACGGCATCGGGGAATGATGGATGCTTTGAAGGCCGCACCGGGCATAAATGTGGTGGCTTCTGCGGATGCCGGTTGGTTTAAGGAGAGAGCCCGTATGGTGGTGGATACTATTTTAAAGAAACATGACCGAATTGATTTGATTTTTGCTCAAAATGACCGAATGGCCATGGGCGCCTATCAGGAAGCTTTTCGTCAGGGGCGTGAGAAAGATATTTTATTCATTGGAGTCGATGCCGTAGCCGGAAAGGGATATGGGGTAGAGAGTGTGGCTAAAGGAGAATTGAATGCTACTTTTATTTATCCTACAGGTGGTGACAAGGTGATGCAGGTGGCAATGTCCATATTGAAAGGGAAGAAATATGCACGAGAAAATTATCTATCTACGGCTGCAGTGAACAGGGACAATGCGCGAATTATGCAGATGCAGACAGAACATATTTTTTCGCTGGACCACAAGATTGAATTACTTCATAATCGGTTGGATGATTATTTTCTCCGTTATTCTGCGCAGAAAATGTTTTTATATGCTTGTGTAGTAATATTAGTTCTGGTAGGGTTCTTGTTGTTTTTCCTGGTACGGGCTTTTTGGATGAAGAATCGGTTGAATACAGAATTATCTGCACAGAAAAAGCAGTTGGAACAACAACGTGATCAGTTGCAGGAACAGCGTGATCAGTTGATTGTGTTGTCTCGTCAACTGGAAGAGGCCACACATGCCAAACTGGCTTTTTTTACCAGTGTATCACATGATTTTCGTACTCCGTTGACATTGATAGCCGACCCGGTAAACCAGTTGTTGGAAGAGAAGCATTTGGGTGAACGTGAGAGAGAAATGCTGGAGATTGTCGGTCGGAATGTGTCTATTTTGTTGAGATTGATTACACAGATTCTTGATTTTCAGAAATATGAGTGTGGAAAGTTGGTTTTGTGCCTTTCTGAATTTAATGTGTTTGAGGGAATCAAGGAATGGACAAAAGCTTTTCATGTATTGGCATCCAGAAGACATATCCATTTTGCTGTGACGGCAGAAGGGAATGAGGCGGATTACGTGATGATTGCTGATGCAGAAAAGATGGAGCGCATTACTTATAATTTATTGTCTAATGCATTTAAGTTTACTCCGGAAAAAGGGGAGATAAAGATTGAGCTGTCGCGTAGGAAGCAGGAACAGGAGAATCTTTTGTGTTTAAAGGTTAGTGATACAGGTATTGGCATGTCGGAAGAGCATGCTCGTCATGTGTTTGAGCGTTTCTATCAGATTGATATGCAGCACACTGGCTCAGGAATAGGGCTGGCATTGGTGGAAGCTTTTGTACATTTACACCACGGGCAGGTGAAAATTGAAACCGCGGAAGGAAAAGGAACCTGTTTTTTGATAGAACTTCCCATGAAACAGGAAGGAGAGGTGAAAAAAATGACAGAGAAAAATGAAGTTTTGAAAAACTTGCAGGAAGGAGCAGTATTGGATGCAGGAACAGAAACATTGCGTCAGTTGCCCAAACAGATAGAGACGGATAAAGGCAATGAGAAAGAAGTGGTATTGGTGATTGATGACAATCAGGATGTCAGGAATTATGTCAAAATGCTGTTGCAGGATAAATATACAGTTCTGGAGGCTGTCAACGGACAAGAAGGAATCAGGCAGGCGATGAAATATGTGCCGGATATTATCATCTGCGATGTCATGATGCCTGTGATGGATGGTATCGAATGCTGCCGTCGATTAAAAAGCGAACTGCAGACTTCCCATATTCCTGTAATGATGCTGACAGCTTATACCATGGATGAACAACGAATCCAGGGCTATGATTCGGGAGCGGATGCCTATTTGGCAAAGCCTTTTAGTGCTAAATTGTTGTTGACGCGTATCCGAAATTTAATAGACAACCGTAAACGTTTGAAATTGATGACCGACTCGATGGCTTCCATGCAAAAGCAATCTTTGGGAGAGGTCGATAAGGGGTTTATAGAAAAGCTGAAGGCATTGATTGACGAGAAAATGGGTGATTCAACTTTAAGCGTGGAAGATTTGGGAGCGGATTTAGGCTTAGGACGCGTACAGTTATATCGTAAGACGAAGGCTTTGACGGGTTACTCGCCTAATGAATTGTTGCGTATTGCCCGTCTGAAAAAAGCAGCTTCATTACTGGCTTCTTCGGAAAAAACAGTGGCGGAGATAACGTATGAAGTAGGTTTCAGTTCTCCTTCTTACTTTACCCGATGTTACAAAGATTATTTTGGAGAAAGTCCCACTGATTTCTTAAAAAGACGGAATGGAAAAGGGTGAGAGAAAAAATATTCTTTTCTAGCTAAAAGAAATAGTTGTATATTTGGGCACTTTTTGAAACAGTAAGGTATGAAACGGATTTTGTTATTGTTATTTGTGGTGAGTATATGGGGCAGCGGGCGTGCTCAGGATTTGAAAACTTTATTTGTGGCTATGCCCGACTCTTTGTCTCCTTTCCTGACGGAGGTCAATAAGGCTGATTTTGGAGATTTCTTGGAGAGCGGTATGAAAGCTGAAGTGAAGAATCGTTTCGGAAATATATCAGAAATGACAACGTTAACTGCTGATTATTTGTTTTTGAAGAGTACTTCGGCAAGCACATTGGAACTGAAGTTACTTCCGTTGAATGACTCTGTGAAAGTGATTTGTGCAGTATCCACCTATTTTGCTCCGGCAGGAGATAGCCGGATTGCATTTTATGATACCAACTGGAAAGAATTGCCTTGTCGTAATTTTATACAATTGCCTCAAGAAGGCGATTTTTATGTAGTGCCACAGTCTGATATTCAGGCGGATTCATTGAAAAATTTGCGGGCCTATGCAGATATGTTTTTATGGAAGGCCAACCTGTCAGCCGAACAGTCTGTCATTTCGTTTACGTATACTACTCCTGATTATTTGGATAACGAAACGGCTGGTAAACTGAAACATTATTTAATCTCAGTTCCGTTGTGTTACGAGTGGAAAGAGGGAAAATTTGAAATGTGTAAAAAAACGAATGTTCCGTTGAAATAGATTTTTTCATGTTTTGTTTCGTATAAGCTTGTGTTGTAAAACATCTATTGCGGTGCTTCTGTATGAAAATACATAAAAAATAGTTAACCACACAACCTAATATGACGAAAAAAAATTATCTTTGGAACGTTGTTTTTAAAAAGTAACGCGTATTTTCTTGAAAATTACAAGAAAAAATGCACTCTGAACGTTGAATTGTTTTTAACCAGTAGTGGTATTCTGATTAGAGGTCGGGCTGGAATAATTCACATCACGAAGGCCAACCGACGGATACTAGCTGAAAAATATAGAATGGAATGATTTTAAAATGTATTAGAACAGTAGCGGTAGCAGCCTTGGCGCTAGTTAGTGTAAATGTCTCAGGACAAGATCTTCTCGCTCGTCAGGCTCCTATCGATAGAAAATTGAAAGCAGTTGATTCATTGGCCTTGATTCGTCAGATTAAAGCAGAACAGGCTGTGTATCCTGCCTATAGTCTTTATCCTAATTGGAACAATGATCGTGTTCATGCGTACGGTGGTACACAAGTTCCAGATAGTTTCCGAATTGATCTTACCGGTTTTTGCATGCCGACAACTCATACAATCATTACTTCCAAATGCGGTCCTCGCTGGCGGCGTATGCACAACGGATTGGACATTAAAGTCTACATTGGCGATACCATCCGTGCTGCATTCGACGGACGTGTTCGTATGGTAAAATACGAACGTAGAGGATACGGTAAATATGTGGTGATTCGTCATGACAATGGCTTGGAAACAATTTATGGTCACTTGTCTAAACAGATTGTAGCTGAAGATCAATATGTGAAGGCTGGCGATCCGATTGGTTTGGGTGGAAATACCGGTCGTTCTACAGGGTCTCATCTTCATTTTGAAACCCGTTTCTTGGGGGAGGTAATCAATCCGGAATTCATGTTTGATTTTCCTAATCAGGATATTGTAGCAGACAGCTATTTGTTTGTGCGGGGAGCCAACCGGTATTCCTATCAGCGTACAAAAGCTTTGGCGGCTGTGAAATCGGGTAAATCGGGAGCTGAAGAAGCAGAGAAATCAGCCATCCGTTATCATAAGATTCGTAAGGGTGATACATTGGGACGTATATCTCGTTTGTATCATGTATCTATTGACCGTTTGTGTCAGATTAACGGTATCAAACGGACTACTACGTTGCGTATCGGACAAGTGTTGAGATGTTCATAAAAGGAAATCCTGAATTTTCAATAATAACCATTTCAGACAGACGTGTATTTCCGGCTGTCTGAAATGGTTTTTTTATGCCCTTTATTGTTTGTGGCTCTGTGAAAAAACAGTAACTTTGCCACACTATTCGAGTAGAAAGATGGAAGAAACCAAGAAACAATTTGAACACGTAATTGCAGTTTGCCGTGATTTGTTTGCTAAGAAACTGCATGATTACGGAGCTGCATGGCGGATTATGCGTCCTTCTTCAGTGACAGATCAGATTTTTATTAAAGCCAACCGCATCCGTAGTATCGAAGTGAAAGGCGTGGCTTTAATCAATGAAGGAATTCGCCCGGAGTTTATCGCCATTGTAAATTATGGAATTATCGGATTGATTCAGCTCGAGCTGGGTTATGCGGAAAAAGAGGATATTACTGAAGAAAAGGCATTGGAATTGTATGATACTTATGCCAAAAAGGCTTTGGAACTTATGTTGGCCAAGAATCATGATTATGATGAGGCCTGGCGGAGCATGCGTATCACTTCGTATACTGATTTGATTCTGATGAAGATTTACCGTACCAAACAGATTGAATCTTTGAAAGGAGATACACTGGTTTCGGAAGGAGTGGATGCCAATTATATGGACATGATTAATTATGCGGTATTTGGATTGATAAAACTGGAATTTGGAGAATAAATATTTACATAAAGCCATCGTTGTCTGGAGCAATTTCTGTCGTTTCTTGCTGGCAGTTGTCTTTTTGTTTTCTGGATTTATAAAGGCGAATGACCCTTTGGGCACAGTTTATAAGGTGCAGGATTATCTGGAGGCATGGGGATTGTTGACGCTGAGCGGTGGATACGTGCCTTATTTGGTGGCGATTCTGTTTGGTATTTTTGAATTTACGTTAGGTATTTATTTGTTCTTTGGTATTAGGCGGCGGGTGGCTCCTTTGTTAATGTTGCTTCTCATGTCATTTCTGACACCGCTGACTTTGTGGTTGGCAATAGCCAATCCAATATCCGATTGCGGCTGTTTTGGGGATGCTGTGGTATTGACCAATTGGGAAACTTTCTTCAAGAACATTGTGTTGTTGATAGCGGCTATATCTGTATTTAAATGGAGACGCTATATTTTTAATTTGGTGACAACAAAGGTCGACTGGCTGGTCTCTCTTTATAGCATTCTTTTTATTATATTCTTCACTCTTTTTTGTCTTCGTTATTTGCCTGTCTTCGACTTCCGCCCTTATCACGTGGGGGCTGATATTGTAAAGGGGATGAGCATACCCGAAGGAGAGAAACCGACTGTGTATGAAACCGTCTTTATTTATTCGAAAAATGGAAAGGAGAAAGAGTTTACCATTGATAATTTTCCGACAGATTCTACCTGGACTTTTGTCGATTCAAAGACACGGATAAAGGAAAAAGGCTATGAACCGCCTATTCATGATTTTTCCATCACTTCATTGGAAACGGGCGAAGACATGACGGATGAAATCTTGAACAGTGACCAATATACGTTCTTGCTCGTTTCTCCCTGGTTGAAGCAGGCGGACGACAGTGGAATGGATTTGATTAATGAAGTCTACGATTACAGTGTAGAGCATGGTTACCGTTTCCTTTGTCTGACAGCATCCTCTGAACAGGATATCATGGAGTGGCAGGAAAATACTGGGGCTGAATATCCTTTTGCATTGATGGATGAGATTACACTGAAAACAATGATTCGTTCCAATCCGGGATTGATGTTGTTGAAGAAAGGGGTGGTGTTGCGTAAATGGAGTGTGTCCAATTTACCTGACGAATATCAGTTGAATGCACCTTTGGAACGTCTTCCATTTAGTACGTGGAGCCCTAAGACGAGCATTCATAAGATTGTGGAGGTTACCTGTTGGTTCTTGGGACCTTTGCTGCTGTTTACCATAGCCGATTTGATCTGGCTGCGTATTAAGAACCGAAAGGAGAAAAAGAAAAAAGAGAAAACATTATAACTAACCCTTTAAAATTAAAACAAAATGAGAAAAAACATTGTAGCAGGTAACTGGAAAATGAACAAGAACCTGCAGGAAGGTATTGCATTGGCAAAAGAATTGAACGAAGTATTGACTGCAGACAAACCTAACTGCGACGTTATCATCTGTACTCCGTTTATTCACCTGGCTTCTGTTACTCCTTTGGTAGACAGCTCTATCATCGGTGTAGGTGCTGAAAACTGCGCAGATAAAGCTTCTGGTGCTTACACTGGTGAAGTTTCTGCTGAAATGGTTGCATCTACAGGTGCTCAGTATGTAATCTTGGGTCACTCAGAACGTCGTGCTTACTACCATGAAACAGTAGAAATCCTGGCTGAAAAAGTTAAATTGGCTTTGGCTAACAACCTGAAACCGATTTTCTGTATCGGTGAAGTATTGGAAGAACGTGAAGCTAACAAGCAGAATGAAGTAGTAGAAGCTCAGCTGGCTTCTGTATTCTCTTTGTCTGCTGAAGACTTCAGCAAGATCATCTTGGCTTACGAACCGGTTTGGGCTATCGGTACTGGTAAGACTGCTACTCCGCAGCAGGCTCAGGAAATCCACGCTCACATCCGTTCTTTGGTAGCTGCTAAATATGGTAAAGAAGTAGCTGAAAACACTTCTATCCTGTACGGTGGTAGCTGCAAGCCGACAAATGCAAAAGAATTGTTTGCAAATCCGGATGTAGATGGTGGTTTGATTGGTGGTGCTGCTTTGAAGGCTGCTGACTTCAAAGGTATCATCGATGCTTTTAAATAATTTCCAATCTCTGAATTAATCAGGAATTGCTTGAGCACAGAGAGATGAGGACGTGCAGTGTCATTCCTTCCCTCTGTGCTCAATTGACTTTTGTTTTCTATGTCTATTTAAAAATCCGGTTATGCTGAAATATTTTTTATTCATTGTTTCTTTATTATGTGTCAGTGGGAGTTATGCCCAACGAAACATTATTGAAAGTTTGCAAACCCGTCGGGCGGGTGAAGGAGTGGTCACTGTACACCAGGATGCACAGATTACTTCTCTGATAGGGAAACGCTATGTACGGTCTACAAGCTCAGAACCGGTGAAGACATTGAAGGCCCGCGGTTTTCGTGTACAGGTGTATGCCGGAAATAATTCCCGTCAGGCACGCAGTGAGGCGAACAATGTAGCGGCAAAAGTAAAAGAGGAATTTCCGGACTTGCCGGTTTATACTTATTTCCAGCCTCCACGTTGGTTGTGCAGGGTGGGAGACTTCAAGAGTATTGAAGAAGCACATGTAACCATGCGTAAATTGAAGGCGACAGGAGTTTTCAAGGAAGTATCTATTGTGCGCGAACAGATTAATATACCTATAGAATAATGATGACAGATACCAATTCGATAAACTGGCCACAGGAAAAGGTGGAAAAGCTGATGGGCCATTACAAAGAGATTCTTTCTTTGCTGGGAGAAGACCCGGAGCGCGAAGGGTTGTTGAAAACTCCAGAACGTGTGGCCAAGGCCATGCTGACACTGACTCGCGGATATGAAATGGATCCGAGAGAGGTGCTGAATGCGGCGAAGTTCAAGGAGCCTTACAGCCAGATGGTGATTGTGAAGGACATTGATTTCTTTTCCATGTGCGAGCATCACATGTTGCCGTTTTATGGAAAGGCACATGTGGCTTACATTCCGAACGGATATATCACGGGGTTGAGTAAGATTGCCCGTGTGGTCGATATTTTTTCCCATCGCTTGCAAGTGCAGGAACGCATGACACTTCAGATTAAGGAGTGCATTCAAGAAACATTAAATCCATTAGGTGTAATGGTGGTGGTAGAAGCCAAACACATGTGCATGCAGATGAGAGGGGTGGAAAAACAGAATTCAGTGACCACTACTTCCGATTTTACCGGTGCGTTCAATCAGGCAAAGACGCGTGAAGAGTTTATGAACCTGATTCGGGCCAAATATTAATTGATGTGCTATTTCCCCTTCTGCGTATGAAAAAGGGGAAATAGTTTTTTTTATAGGCTGGGAGGCAATACGACACGGTCTCCCGCTTTCTGAAGCATCGGAATCTGTATCTTCTGCAAGTCTTGGTAATGCTTCATGATTTCCTGGCACTTTTGCGGGTCGTTGTAGATGTCTGGATTGTTCAAGGCCTGCAGTGTGTGCTTCATATCTTCTTCCACAATTGAAATCTTGAAATCAATCAGCAGACGGGGAACCAGTTCATACAACCGTTCTTCATCGGTAATGATTTTCTGTCCTTTGGAATGGTATTTGCTCAGTTGATAGCGGTCGCTGACCATTTCGGCTGCCAGTTTGCTGATATCCGCGTCGGGATGACTCAGAAAGTAGCGTTCAGCCACAAATCCCGGTTCTTGCAAGTGTGTTTCCGCTTCTTTGAGGATACGGCGGTCCAATGCACTATGAAACTGTAATTCGTCTTCCTTTAAGCTCGAAGAAATACACTCTATCACCGTGAGCGGCTGTTCTTCTCCGTTTTCATTTTCCAAATAACACATGACTTTCTCGCCATAGCGGATCAGCATGCGTATCAGTGCCTGTTCCCGCTGGTAGAACACTTTCTGTTCGTTTCCTTCCAGTGGAATGTAAGAGAGGTATTCATCCGCTGAGGCAGTGGCTGTCGTTGCAGGAGCCTCCGGTTGCGCATCTGTCGAAGTTGTCGGTGAGGTCGTCGGATTTTCCTGTGGAACAGGTGATTCCTGTTTTTCAGTGGGACTGGCCGGAATGGCTGGCGATTCTGTTTTTTCTTGGGATACCTGTTGAGCCCTGAGGGCTTGCTGCTGTTTTCTTTGGTTCTCCTTGAATTTGTTTTCCTGCGCCTGTTCCATGAGTTTGGCGACGGCTTCTATCAGCACCTTCTCTTCCATTTGCAGGAGCTGGCTGCATTCACGGGTATAGACCGAGCGGACAATGGCATCCGGAATGACCGAGATGCTTTTGACGATGCTGGAAATCAGGCTGGCCCGTTTGATGGGGTCTTTACCCGCTTCTTCCATCAGCAGGTTGGTCTTGAACCGGATGAAATCGACTTCATGCTCGTTGATATAAGCCTGGTAGTCGGTGGCGTTGTGCTTGCGGGCAAAACTGTCCGGGTCATCTCCGTCTGGCAACAGGCAGACCTTGACGTTCATTCCTTCTTCCAACAGCATGTCGATACCTCGTATGCTGGCCTTGATGCCGGCTCCGTCACCGTCATACAACACGGTGATGTTGTTGGTGAAACGGTGTATCAGCCGTATCTGGTCGGGAGTCAGAGCTGTACCTGAGGAAGCTACTACATTTTCGATGCCACTTTGGTGCATGGAAATGACGTCGGTATAACCTTCTACCAGGAAACAGCGGTCCTGGCGGACAATTTCCTGCTTGGCAAAGTAGATGCCGTAGAGTTCCCGGCTTTTATGATAGATTTCCGATTCCGGAGAATTAACATACTTCATCTGCACGTTCTTGGTGGCCGCGCTCAATACACGTCCGCCAAAAGCTACTACTTTTCCCGATAAGGTATGTACGGGGAAAATGACACGCCCCCAGAAACGGTCGCGAAGTGAACCGTCGTCCTTTCTATAGCACAAGCCGGTTTTTACCAAAAACTCTTCCTGATAGCCTTTCTGTTTGGCTGTACGTGCCAGTGCATCGTGACTGTCTGTGCTGTATCCTAACTGGAACTTTTTGATAATGTCATCACGGAATCCTCGGCTGCGTAAGTAGGTCATACCGATACGCTGTCCGTCGATGTGATTATAAAGTATGTCTTGAAAATATTCAGAAGCAAACTGGTTGACTACAAACAAGCTTTCACGCAGACTATGTGCTTGTTTTTCTTCGTCGGTCAGTTCCCGTTCCTTTACTTCGATGTGATATTTGTTGGCCAGCCACTTCAGTGCCTCGTAGTAAGAAAGCTGTTCGTGCTCCATGATGAAGTGCACGACATTTCCTCCCTTACCGCAACTGAAACATTTGCATAATCCTTTGCTGGGAGACACACTGAAAGAAGGGGTCTTTTCATTGTGGAACGGGCATAGTCCGATGTAGTTCACTCCCCTTCGGCGGAGTGTGACAAATTCGGATACCACATCTACTATTTGTGCAGCATCCAGTATTCGGTCTATGGTAGCTTGGTCAATCATTTCGAAGGGCGAAAATAATAAAAATAAGTAGAATGTGCAATTGACCGTAGTAAATCGTGGAATGACAACGATGGTACGGTCAATTACATGGCATTTTTTTTGATGAATAATTGAGTATTTGTAAAATGTTTATATTCAGTTATTTGTATGATTATTTTGGATAATAGAGTTCAAATTATGGACAATAGAATTTCTCTTGTGGACATTTGCAGCTGTAGTTTGGATATTTCGTTTCATGTTCATGGGAGGCTTATTGTACTTTTGCTATCAGAGTTAACAAATAAAAAGAACTAATATGAGAAAGACTTTATTCTTTTTGTTGCTGGCATCCAGTGCTGCAATGTTTGCGGAGAACTATACAGTGAAATCTCCGGATGAACGCATCCTTGTGAATGTAGAAACAGGAGCTACTACTACGTATTCTGTAACTTTCAATGGTAAAACTATTTTGAATCCTTCTCCTTTATCTATGACTTTTGATAATGGGGTGGTGATTGGCCGCAATATGAAGGTAAAAGATGTTCAGCATCGCACGGAAGACCAGATGTTGACACCTGTTGTCCGTCAAAAAAGTGATAAAATTAGAGATCACTACAATGAAATGGTATTAAATGCTGATCAGTATAAACTGTATTTTCGTGTATATAATGACGGATTAGCTTATCGTTTCCATACAGATTTTGCTGACTCGCTGAAGGTAATCAGTGAAGAGGTAGACTATTGTTTCCCGGAAGATTATAATACACTTTTTCCGGAGGAAAGAACCATATTGTCTGCACAGCAGCCTTTGTTTAAACCGATGAAATTGTCAGAAATTGGAACTGACCGTTTTTGCAGTACTCCTGTACTGATTAAGGTAGATGATCAGGCACGTATTTTTATCAGTGAATCTGATTTGGAAAGTTATCCGGGTATGTTCTTGAAGAAACAAGGAAAATATGAACTGGCTGGAAAATTTGCTGCTTATTCTTTGGAAGAAGAAAAAACAGACGATCGTCAGATTTTCCCTACTAAGAGGGCTGATTATATAGCAAGAGTAAGCGGAACCCGTAATTATCCTTGGCGTGCCATGATTGTAGCAGAGAACGATGCTAACCTTGTAACGAATCAGTTGATTTATAAATTGGCTCCAGAGTCACAGGGGGACTTTTCTTGGGTCAAACCCGGGAAAATTGCTTGGGATTGGTATAATGCGTTAATTCTGACGGGTGTGGATTTTAAATGTGGAATTAATAATGAAACCTATAAGTATTATATTGATTTTGCTTCTAAATACGGTCTTGAATACGTTGTACTTGATGATGGTTGGTCTGAAGCATGGGATGTAACTAAAACCGTTCCGGAGATTGATATGGAAGAATTGGTTGCATACGGGAAAAAGAAGAATGTAGGTTTGATTTTATGGGTTTCATGGGCTCCATTTCGTGAGAAACTGGACGAGGCCTTCGCCTTGTTTAGTAAATGGGGAATCAAAGGTATTAAAATGGACTTCATGAATCGTGATGATCAAGCGATGGTTGATTTTTATTATACGGTAGCGCGAAAGGCTGCAGCCCACAGAATGTTGGTTGATTTTCATGGAGCTTATAAGCCAACTGGTTGGTTGAGAACATTCCCGAATGTATTGAGTTCGGAAGGTGTGGCAGGTTTGGAAAATCATAAGTGGGGAAGTTTTGTGACTCCTGAGCATAATGTCACTTTGCCATTTACCCGTATGGTGGCTGGACCAATGGATTATACACCGGGAGCCATGATTAATTTCCATGAGAAAGACCATAAGGTTTGGTTTAATTTACCAGCTTCTATTGGGACACGTTGTCATCAATTGGGTATGTATGTCGTTTATGAGAGTCCACTTCAGATGTTGGCCGATTCTCCGTCAAATTATTACCGTGAAGAAAAATGTATGGAATTCTTGAGTCAGGTTCCGGTAGTTTGGGATGAGACACGCGTTTTGAAAGCATCTGTAGGCGAGTATATTGTGGTGGCACGTCGCTCTGGCGATACTTGGTTCATTGGTGGTATGGTTGGTAAAAAAGGACAGAAGTTCGATATTACTCTTGATTTCATTAAGGGAAATAAGACACTGACTTGTTGGGAAGATGGTGTGAATGTAGACCTGCAAGCACAGGACTTTGCTTGTCGTACAAAGAAAGTGAAACAAGGAGATACCATCACAATCAGCATGTATGATGGAGGTGGCTATGTAGCTATTATTAAATAATATATTAACCTGTTTTAATTACCTAATCTAATGAAAACATTTCAATCAACTTCAAAATGCAGGCATATTCTGATGGCAGGTATGCTGGCATGGGGAGTTCTGCCGGGCTTGGCAGTTCCCGAAACGAATGATGCGGCTGTATCTTTAGCGGTTACTCAGCAAAATGTGACACTGAAAGGTACGGTAGTAGACAAAAAGACAGGAGAGCCGATTATTGGAGCGAATGTCATTGTGAAGGGTACGACTAATGGAGTCATCACTGATTTGGATGGAAATTATACCTTGCAGGCACCTGCTGGGTCTTTACTGGAAATTTCGTATATCGGCTATCAGTCTGTTGAAATAAAAGCCACGGCTCAACCTCAGAAAATCCAGTTGGGAGAAGATACAGAAGTGTTGGAGGAAGTGGTGGTTGTAGGTTATGGTGTGCAGAAAAAAGCCACAGTGACCGGTTCTGTTGCAACTGTTAAAGGTAGCGATTTGAAGACAATTGGTAATGCCAATATCACTAATACTTTTGCAGGTAAGATTCCAGGAGTTGTCGCAACCAACCGTTCGGGTGAGCCGGGTAACGATGCTTCTAAGATTTATATTCGTGGTATGGGTACTTTGGGTGATACGAATCCGTTGGTTGTAATTGATGGAGTAGCCGATCCAAATAATGGTTTGAGTAACTTGGAACGTATGAATCCGAATGATATTGAATCAATCAACGTGCTGAAAGATGCTTCAGCTGCTATTTATGGTTCTCAAGCGGCAAATGGTGTGATTTTGGTTACTACAAAGCGTGGATCATCAGGCAATGATAAACCAATGGTAAATTATAGTGGTTCTGTGTCGTTGACACAAAATACCCGTGTCCCTGATTTAATGAATGCCTATGAATATATGACTTATTCAGATGAGGTTCGTAAATATAAAGGAGAAGCTCCACTTTATGAGAATATAAAAGAAGGCTATCTGGATGGAACTATTGATAGACTTCAGTATGGAGATACTGATTGGATGAAAGCTGTATTTCGTAATGTTGCTCCTCAGACCCGTCATTCTCTTTCTATCAATGGAGGAACGGATAAGATAAAATATTATGTTTCAGGAGACTATTCTTATCAGGAGCCGATGTATAGAAATACAGTATTTAATTATAATACTTATCAGGTACGTTCAAATATAGACGCACAAGTAAGTAAAAATTTGAAGATTGGAGTGGATTTAGATGGCCGTAAAGAACGTCGTAATATGGGTATTTATGATTCCTATAAGATTTTCTGGGAAACTACCAATGCTTATCCTTACTTGTACGATTATTATCCGAACGGTTTACCGGGTCCAGGTATTAATCAGGGTAATAACCCAGCTGTATTGGTTTCTGGAAAAGATACGGGTTATGATAAGGTAGACGATTATTTTGTGAATTCTAAGTTTACTTTTGATTTGAAACTGCCTTGGATTACTGAGGGCTTGTCTTTGTCTGGATATGGTGCCTTTAATTTCCATTTCCGTAATGAGAAATATCTAATAGATGTATGGGATACTTATCATTATGATCCTACTACTCAGGATTATATTAAGCAGACTACCAATCCGGAAGGAGGTACTATCAAGTTGACACAATCACATGAAAACAGCCTTTCGCGTACGCTGCACTTGAAACTGAATTATGATCGCACTTTTGGTGACCATCATATCAGTGCCTTTGTGGCTTATGAACAGAATAAATATGACGGAGAGGTATTTGAAGCATTCCGAAATTACTTCTTGAACAGTAAACTGGATTACTTAAGTTTTGGTGGTGATAAGGAAAAGACAAACTCTGGTAGCGGTTATGTTTCTGTCAGACAGAATTTCTTCGGGCGTTTGAATTACACCCTGAAAGACCGTTATATGTTTGAATTCTCTATTCGTCGTGATGGTTCTATGAATTTTGCTCCCGGTCATCGTTGGGGTACTTTCCCAGGATTGTCTGTTGGATGGCGTTTGAGTGAAGAACGTTTTATTAAAGAAAAAGCACCGTTTATCAATGACTTGAAGTTACGTGCTTCTTGGGGTAAATTAGGTAATGATAGAATTGATCCATTCCAATACATTAATCCGTATGTAGTGCAAGATGGAGCTATTCTTGGAAAAACTCCTTCAATTGGTAAGGCAATTTATCCGGGCGTACTTGCTAATCCTAATGTAACCTGGGAAAAAGTTGATTCTAAGAATGTGGCTGTTGATGGTAACTTCTGGAACGGTATGTTGGGATTTACTGTGGAATATTTCTTCCAGAACCGTAAAGATATTCTGACTGCAAGACAGGCTTCTATACCTTCATACACAGGATTGGGAAATACATTGCCTGATGAAAATCTGGGAGAAGTAAATAATCAGGGTATTGAAATTATGCTGAATCACCGTAATAAAATCGGAGAAGTAAATTATTACATTGGAGGTAACTTTACTTTTGCTCGTAACAAGATTAAGTTCTTTGATGAGGCAGCTAACATTCCGAGCTATCAAAGACAGACCGGTGGACCTTTGAATACTTGGTTAATGTATAAGACTGATGGAATTTATCAGAATTGGGATGAAGTAAACAGCAGTGTGCACATGCCGGGAGCACAGCCGGGTGATATCAAATATGTAGATGTGGACAATAATGGAGTAATCAGTGAAAATGACAAGGTTCGCAGCGAAACTGGAAATGTTCCTGAAATTGTATATGGTATCAATTATGGTATTGAATGGAAGGGATTGGAAGTAAGCATGATGTGGACCGGACAAGGCAGAGCTTCACAGATGATTGTCCCTTATTCTTATAACCAGGATAAAGACTTGTACTATAATCGCTGGATTTCGGAAGAGGAAACTCCTAATTCTAAATATCCTCGTGCTTTTGATAAAGACGACGTGATTAATACACCTTGGAGTGATTTCTGGTTGTATGATGCTTCATTCATTCGTTTGAAGAATGTAGAAGTTGCCTATACCTTACCGCAGAAGTGGGTAGAAAAAATGAAATTGCAAAATGTACGTTTCTCATTGTCAGGAACAAACTTGTTGACTTTCGATAAGATTAAACTGCAAGATCCGGAATCGGATGCAACTGGTCTTGGTCAGGCTTATCCGCTGGCAAGAACTTACTCATTTGGCATCAATGTGACTTTCTAACCTTTTAAGAAAACTAAGAATATGAAGACAACATTTATAAAAACAATATGCTTCGGAACATTGCTGGCTTCTATGGCTTCATGCGATATTCTGGATGTGGATCCACTGGATACTTATACTGAAGAAGATGTATTCTCAGATGTAAGTCTGCTGAAATCATACGTACACCGGAATTATAACCTTCCGCAAACAGGATGGGATCATACAGCTTTACGGTATTCGTGTGATGAGTCAATCAATAACTTCAACTGGAATAATTCTTATCAGGTGTTGGAAGGATCGGTTACTCCTGACCAGTTGGGTAACCTTGATATTTGGGAAGCCTATTATGAGAATATCAAGAACTGTAATATCTTCTTTGAACACATGGATTATGTGAACAAGGTAGACCAGCCGGAGCAGAACTACTTGATTGGAGAAACAACCTTCTTCCGTGCGCTTTACTATATGGAACTGGTAAACCGTTATGGAGGAGTACCGATGATAACAAAATCTTATCAACTGGATGACACGGCTGAAGCTTTGAATGTCAAGCGTGCGAGCTATGAAGAATGTGTGGATTCTATTGTTACTTGGTTTGACCGCGCTGCTAATTATCTTCCAGAAGAATATGCGAGTGATGCTGATTTTGGTCGTGTGACAAAAGTGGCTGCTTTGGCCATGAAGAGCCGTATGTTGCTTTATGCTGCCAGTCCATGGTGGGGAGTAAGAACTTATGAAGAAGCTGCCGATGCTGCAGAAGAAGTTATCGAACTTTGTGGAGGCTTGGGAGTTAATAATCTGGATCCGGATTATCAAGGGTTATTCTTAAATCCTGAAAGTCCTGAGATTATTTTCCAGCGTCTTTATAATCAAGAATATGGACATTACTTTGATGCTGAAAATAGTCCGAATGGCTGGCATGGGTATTCTGCTACTTGTGTAACTCAGGAAATGGTTGACAGTTATGAAAAGAGAGGTGGAGTAATGCCTGATACACAGTGGTATGATGATAAGACTACTACAACTGCTAATCCTTGGGAAGATCGTGATCCGCGTTTCTATGCTTCTATCGTATGCGATGGACAGTCATTCCGTGATGGAGAAGCTGAATTCTATGTCAATGAAGATGGTACAACAGGTGGAAAGGATAGTGAGTATGGAACAGATAACTGGAATTATTCTGAAACTCATTACACCATCCGTAAATTTATGGATGAGGCTCTTATTAACTTGTGGTCCGAAAAAGCATATCATCCTTGGATTTATTGTCGCTTGGCTGAAATTTATTTGAACTATGCGGAAGCGAAATATTTCTGCGGGGATGAGGTTACAGCTCGTCAGTATGTAAACTTTGTCCGGGAAAGAGCCCGTAACATGGCTGAAGATCCTACAAACATGTTGCCGGATGTAACAGAAAGTGGAGATGCTTTGTTGAAGAAAATTCAGCAGGAACGCAAGGTGGAACTGGCCTTTGAGGAACATCGTTATTTTGATGTACGCCGTTGGAAAATTGCGGAAGATACGCAAGTGGGACAATTCCATGGCATTAAGATTACTAAAAAAGCCGATGGAACTAAAACATATACTATATCGAATGTAGGTAATCCTCGTAAGTTTATTTCTCCTAATCACTATTTGGCTCCTATTCCGAATTATGAACGTCGTAAGAATAGTGCATTAGAGCAGAATCCGGGATATTCTGACTTATAAGAATAGTAGAGGAAATCTGTTCCTGAATGAAAAATAAAACTTAATTTAGGAACAGATTTCTGATGTTTGTACATACTTAATTTTTAAATCTGTAATTGATGAATTTACTTAGAACAATTTTGATTGGTGGAATTGGATTCACTGCATTAGGAGTAAATGCAGTGGAGACAAGTCGTTGGCACATAGCTCCAGATAATCAGATTATCTGGTCGGTGAACGAAAATATTCCGCATGAGGATCATATAGAGATGAGTGGAAAGGCTGTTTCTGTGGTTCTCCGTTATGGAGTTGACGGTGAGGGAGCTTTTCGCTTGAACAAGAGTATGGTATGGCCGCGTCTGCGAACCATTCCTAATAATACCCATGCCAGCCTGATGCGTCGCTATGATTGGAATCCACTTGCAGGAATTACAGTGAACGGACGTAGTTTGCAACGTGGAGAAAAGGTAAAAGAACTTGGCATAAAAGGTAAATTGCAGGTAAAGAGTGTAGTAAACCAAGGGTATTATGGAGAATGGGAGATTATTCGTGAATATTTTCCGTCTACAGAACTTCCTGCTTTGGTAGAGTTGTATCAGGTGATAAATAAAGGAAAGAATTCACTGGCAGTGGAAATTCCGAAAGATGGTTTCATGGCTCAGACCGATCCGTCTAAAGGAGTAAAGGGAACTTATTTTATTGAAGGAAAACTGCTTCAGAATGGATATTTTACTTTACAGCCTGGCGACACTTTGCGTTTCTCAGCATCCATTTCTGCGCATGATTCAGAAGCCAGCAGCCTTGTGCTCGATGCCTGTGCAGAGAAGGTAAAAAGAGAATCGTTAGTAGCTTCCTGGATGGATAATCTGGTACTGGAAACCCCAGACCCTGTGATAAACCAGATGTTTGCATTTTCAAAGATACGCGCTTGCGAAAGTATCTATGAAACTCAGGGAGGACCTATGCATGGTCCGGGAGGAGAGTCGTATTATGCAGCCATTTGGGCTAACGACCAGGCTGAATATATCAATCCTTATTTCCCTTATACAGGCTATGAATACGGAAATGTTTCAGCTTTAAATAGTTTCAAGCATTTTGCTCGTTTTATAAATGATGATTGGAAACCAATTCCGAGTTCAATTGTAGCTGAGGGGCTGGATATCTGGGCTGGAGTAGGCGACCGTGGAGATGCTGCCATGATTGCTTATGGAGCTTCTCGTTACGCTTTGACTCGTGCAAGCCGTGAAGAAGCCGAAGAGCTGTGGCCGCTTATTTCCTGGTGTCTGGAATATTGTCACCGGAAATTGAATGAAGGAGGAGTGGTAGCTTCGGATACGGATGAGCTGGAAAATCGTTTCCCTTCAGGAGATGCCAATCTTTGTACCTCTTCTCTTTATTATGATGCCTTGATTTCGGCTGCATATTTGGCTAAGGAATTAGGAAAGGGAAATAATGTGGCAAATACTTATAGAAAGCAAGCTTCTACATTACGCAAGAATATTGAAACATATTTTGGAAGTACAGTAGAAGGTTATTCTACTTATGCCTATTATAAAGGAAATGATGTGCTTCGTTCCTGGATTTGTATTCCTCTGACAGTGGGTATCGATGAACGAAAGGATGGTACTATTCAAGCATTGTTTTCACCTCGATTGTGGACTGAGAACGGATTGCTTACACAAGCAGGAAGCGAGACTTTTTGGGATCGTTCCACACTTTATGCTTTGCGGGGAGTATACGCGGCTGGCGAAACAGAAAAAGCCACTGAATATTTACAGCGCTACTCTAAAACCCGATTGCTGGGTGAACATGTTCCTTATGCCATTGAGGCATGGCCTGAAGGAGAACAACGGCATCTTTCAGCAGAAAGCGGTTTGTATGGTCGTATCATCACTGAGGGCTTGTTCGGTATCCGTCCCATTGGATTTAAGTCGTTTACTTTGACTCCCCGCCTTCCGCAAAAATGGAATCAGATGGCACTGCATCACGTACGTGCTTTTGGGGCAGACTTTGATTTAATGATTCAACGCCAGGAAGCAGGAAAGTTGCAAGTCATAATGACTACAAGCCAAGGTAAGAAGAAGGTTTATAACCTGAAAGAAGGGAAAACAATCACAATCAATTTGAAGTAATATGATGAGACATTTATTATTGCTTGGTACTACGGCTTTACTTTTATCGGGGTGTGGAAATTCGACCCAAAAAGCAGTGATAGAAAAACTTCCTCAAGAGCAGATTGCCGTATTTGTTTCCACAGACAAGCATTTGGAGAACACTTATAACTGGGCCCGAAAAATGGCGTTGTCGTATGCTCACGATGGTACAGACCCGGTAGGCTATTGGTATGAGGCTGCTTTACCTCAGCGTGAAGCTTTTTGTATGCGTGATGTTTCTCATCAATCGGTGGGTGCCCAAATTCTGGGATTGTCTGTGCATAATAAAAATATGTTCAGAAAATTTGCAGAGAATATCAGTGAGAGCAAGGACTGGTGTACATACTGGGAAATCAACCGTTATGACAAGCCCGCACCGGCGGATTATACGAATGATAAAGAGTTCTGGTATAACCTGAATGCAAATTTCGATGTGATTCAGGCTTGTTGGAAAATGTATGAATGGACTGGTGACAAGGATTATCTGACGGATTCCTGTTTTGTCAATTTCTATGATAAATCTTTGAATGAGTATATTTCTCGCTGGAAACTCCAGCCTGAGAATGTCATGTCACGGCCACGCTACATGAATCAGCCGGAGAATTTTGACCAGAACAATAACTTCCATACTTGCAGGGGACTGGCTTCTTATGTAGAGAATTTCAGAGGACTGACAATGGGAGTGGATTTGATAGCTACACTATATGCAGGATTTAATGCCAGCTCTCAGATGGCTTCGTTGTTAGGCAATAAGGAAAAGGCCGAAAAGGACAGGCAGATGGCACTTGCATATCGGGATATTCTGGAAAAAGAATGGTGGTGTGAAGACAGTGCCTATTATCAGACTTTCTGGACAGAAGACCGTACTTTCCATCGCGGAGAGGGAGTTCCGTTTATTTTGTGGTTTGGTGCTACGGATAACACAAACCGTATCCAGGCTTCTGTCAAGGATATTCTGAGTAAGGAATGGAATGTGGAGAACATGTCTGCTTTTCCTGCATTGCTGTACCGGTTGGGATATCTTAAGGAAGCTTATACTTATCTGACAGAACTTCCCCAGATGAACCGTTCGGAGTATCCAGAGGTGTCGTATGGAGTAATTGAGGGTACTGTATGTGGCGTGATGGGAGTGGTTCCTTCTGCCAGTGAGAATACAATCTCCACTTGCTCTCGCTTAACTTCAGATACTTTAAATGCAGAAATCAGAAATCTACCTGTACTTGATGGATATGTCAGTGTAAAGCATACCGGATGTATTGCTACCGAGATAGAAAACAATACCTCACAGGAACTTGTATGGAAAGCTGCATTTATGGGGCAGTATCCACAGGTTAAAGTTGATGGAAAACTTTATCAGACAGAGTCTTGTCAGGATGTGTACGGAAATGTATATTCAATGGTAGAAGTGAAACTACCTTCAGGCAAGAAGATGTATGCACAGGTATCGGATGAAAAATAATAAGAGTTTTTCTTAATGTGTATTTAGACTATAGGGATATTCAATAGGTCTTTTCTATAGGAAACCGGTTATTGAAGGAATCGTGATTTTTCTTCAATAACCGGTATGGTTTTTGAACGGATTGATTAAAACTGGAGTAGAATTTTGTATTTTTGCTTAAATGAACATGCTTTAATCTAAACTAATAGGGTATGAAATTCGCGAAACTGCTTTTTTCGATTATATTTTTAGGCTATTTCCTTTTGTGTGGAGGAGCATCCCGTAATGTGACTCATTACACCATCAGTGACGGACTTTCGAATAATGCGGTATATAGCATTACGCAGGATACGAAAGGGCGTATGTGGTTTGGAACGATTGACGGTTTGCACAGTTTTGACGGGAATCATATTCGTGTGTGGAGAGATAGTCGGGTAGAATCCTTGGGCGCTTGCATTTATACCATATTGGAAGATAGCATGCAACTTTATGTAGGAAGTGAGCGAGGACTGGCAATCTTCAATTTATTGACCGAGAGCTTTTCTGACTTTCAGGCCCGTTCCGAGTTTGGTGAGAGCATACATTCTTCCGTATCTCATGTGATGCGTGACAGTCGGCATAATATCTGGATAACTACTGCAGGACAAGGAGTGTTTCGTTACAATCTTCCCAATAAGACACTTCATCAGTATATGGCTATTGGAAAGGTAAACTGTGATTTTGTGTATTATATAATGGAGGATTCTTCCGGTACGATATGGCTTGCTACCCGTGAAGGAGGAATCAGTCGTTATGTAGCTTCGCAGGATATGTTTCAACCGGTAGCTTTACAGGATGTGAAAGATGCCCGTGTGCTGTTTGAGGATTCTTCTCATCGCCTTTGGGTAGGAACGGGGAGAGATGGACTTTATTTATTGGATAAAGAGCATGGGCGACTGATTCAGAAAATTCCTCCTCTACAGTTTAATCATCCTTTTCAAGTAAGAAAAATTGTTGAATGGCAGCCCGGTCATCTGTTGTTGGCTTCGGATGAAGGGTTGACGAAGTATGATGTGACTACGGAAAAAGTCGATGTGATAAAAGCAGATAGCAGACATCCGGAAGGACTGAACGATAATTACCTGCATGAATTGTTTCTTGACCGGGAGAATGCGCTTTGGATAGGTACTTACTTTGGTGGGGTAAACTATGTTTCTTCCGTGCAAGATAATTTCCGACATTATCATAAGGACAATTCTCAATTGGATGCACGTATTATCAGTGTGTTTGCCCATGCAGATAAGGGTAATTTATGGATTGGAACAGATGATGCCGGCTTCTTCTATTGGGACAGACAAAAGCAGACATTTCAGGGGTATCGCCCTCAAAAAGGAAAGCCAGGACCTGCCTATTATAACATACATGCCTTGTTACAAGATGGAGACAAATTGTTTGTGGGTATGTTTATGGGTGGTCTGGATATCCTGGATTTGCGGACAGGCAAGTTTAAAAATTATAAGGCAGATACTTCTCCGCGTTCATTGTATTCTTCTGAAATCTATGCACGTGCGCCCAGATTGGTCGCTTGATAAATACTTCTGTAGTAAGAAGTTAGGATTGGGTTCAATATAATCCTATCGTCAATCAGCTTATCC